>CAIXTT010000270.1 GCA_903922455.1 uncultured Bacteroidota bacterium
AACATCACAATTCCAGATGGAGGAAGTCAAGCGATATGGATTAAATTTAAAGTTCGACATAATGTTTATCACAACAGTGAATTGTTTATTTTAAACGATGGGAACAAAGGTGCCTTGCGTGTTGATTTGTTAGGTCAAGGAAGGTATAGCAAGACTTATTACAATAATTCCGAAAATTTAATTGAGCAAGTTTTAAAAGATACATTGCAAGGAGTAATTGGAAGAAATTACAATAATTTAGGATATAATACGGGGCGCGACTACATGTTTATGCTCATCGACAATCAAAAATTTAACGGTCAGGGTGCCACGCAAAATACCATTGAATGTATTTATACAGGTCGCCAAGCAATAGGATATATTGATCGTACTGACTGTCAAAATTTAGCAACGTATAGTTTTAACACCGAGCATATTTTTCCTCAAGGATTTTTTAGTTCCTTAGAGCCTATGCGTGCCGATTTATTTCATCTTTTCCCAACGGATGATGATGCGAACAATAAGAGAGGAAGTCTTCCTTTTGGTGTAGTGACTAATCCAACTTGGCAAAACGGAGGAAGCAAAGTAAACACAACTACGTTTGAACCTCGTGATGCACACAAAGGAAAAACGGCTCGAGCGATGTTCTATTTTGTTTTGCGCTATCAGAATTACAACAATTTTTTAACCAATCAAGAAGGAATATTACGTCAATGGCATGAGCAGTTTGGAGTAGATGCCCTTGAAATAAAAAGAGGAAATGATATTGCATCTCTACAAGATAACCGCAATCCGTTTATTGATTATCCTCAATTCATAGAGCGCATTACTTCGATTAGTTCCACTTCTGTTGGCAACACCAATACCTCTACCGACACGCCAGAAGATACCATTAACTTTGGATTAATCAATGCTACATTAGCAAATCAATATACTTTTTGGTTGGCTAATGATGGTTTTGCTCCCTTTACCGCTTCTGGATTCAATTTAAATCCGTTGGCAGTATTAAGTTTTATAAATGGTACGGGGGTGAATGTTACGGTTCAACCGGGAGAAGCTACTCCGATTAAAATTGAGCTTGCTAATGCGGCTCCCAATCCTAATTTCACGGGCACCTTAAACTTTAATGTGCAGGGTACAGGATTGTTGGCCAACGTTAGTATTCCCATTATTGCTAATTTAAGCATGACAGGAATAGGTGATATCACTAGCGGGAATGCCTATACGATTTATCCCAATCCGGCTCACGATTTTTTATGTGTAGATGGATTAACATCTGATATGGAAAATATAAAAGTGATTGATGTATTGGGAAGAGTTCGTTCCGTTTCAAGTAAATCTCCTAATCATTGCATTTCTATTTCTGATTTACAAGAAGATGGATTTTATATTTTGCAATGGGAAACGCAAGGAGTTATTTATAGAAAATCGTGGATAAAGAATTAAGCAACATACTGCCACAACTTGGGGTTTAAACCCCAAGTTGTGGTGTATGTAGATTCTATTTCAATTGCGACAAGATGGTTGCTTCGTCTGTGAAGCCCATATTTTTCCAAATCAATTTTCCATCCTTATATAATTCTAAATACGGAATTCCTTGGATCTGTTTTGCTTTCATTAAGGCTGGATTCTCATCTGAATCCAATTTTATCAATGTTAATCGACCGCCTTCTTTTTCAACGATGTTTGCCAAAATAGGAGCCAGCTTCTTACAAGGTCCGCACCACACTGCATGAAAATCAACAAGCACTAATGGTTTTTCAGCAACCAATTTTAAATACGACTCTTCACTAAGACCTTTTGCTTGCGGAACATCACTTTTCCGTACCATCGGTTTCTCAGCATTGGACCATGCCAACATACCGCCGCCGAAATTGTACACCTCACCAAAACCCATTTCTTTCATTTGATTTGCGGCATCACTACTTCGGCTTCCCGCTTTGCAATACACCAAAACAGGTTTTGCCTTATCCAGTTTTGCAAGTCCATCTTTAAATCCAGCATCATAAATATTCAAATTCACAGCACCTTTCACATGACCTGCAGCAAACTCCTCTGGCGTGCGCACATCTAAAATAATCGCATTATTTTTTTCGACCAACAATTTTTCAAATTGCTCAATAGACACTTTTTCATTTACGCTTTTACCGTTGTTGACTGATTGCTGACAAGCGGCTACCAAAAAAGAAAGTAGCAACGTGACGCTTAATATTATTTTTTTCATAGAAGATATCATCTCACAAAAATACGGAATTAAAATTAAATGGATTATATATTTAATGTTAGCAACAATAGACTTCAACCCTTTACTCATCTAACCTTACTCTCTATCCAAACTGCCAATGAACTCCCTATAATGGGAGCCGAAATATATATCCACAAAAACTGCAACTCTCCAGATATAATGGCAGGACCTAATGAGCGTGCTGGATTCATCGAAGCTCCTGAGATGGGTCCAGCGAAGAGTGCTTCCAATAAAACCACCGCACCAATCGCCATTCCAGCCATGATGCCTTGTTCTCTGCTGCCCTGTGAAACACGGAGGATGACGAACATCAAGAAAAAAGTTAATAGTATTTCCAAAAGAAAAGATTGCATCACACTTCCTGCTGGAAATGTTCCGCCCAACTGTTCATTCAATGGAAATAACAAATGCAAAGTAAAGCTCGCTAAAATTGCTCCAACACTTTGACTCAAGATATAAGGAACAATTTCTTTCACCGGAAAAACTTTTCGCAATGCAAAAGCAATGGTTACAGCCGGATTAATGTGCGCTCCGGAAACATCTCCCAGTGCATAAATCAGTGCGGCGACGATGAGTCCGGAGGTTGCGGCAATGCCAGGATGCGTAATCACACCATTCATCTCTTGATTGATGATGATGGCACCGGTGCCGCAAAACACCAACATGTACGTACCAATAGCTTCTGCGTAATATTTTTTCATGAAATTTCCTTTACTAATTTTTCACAATACACTTGTATGAGATCACGTGTATGTGCAAATTGTTTCATGATCTCTTCTTCCGTTCCGATAGCTTTTGCAGGATCGGGAAAGTTGTAATGAAATTTTTTTGCACGTGATGGAAAAACGGGACACTTCTCGTTTGCGTTATCGCATACCGTTAGTAGTACATCGAAAGGGATATAGGCATATTCATCTACATGATTAGAAGTGTGAGAAGTGATGTCGATACATTTTTCTTCCATCGATAAAATGGCTCTGGAATTCACGCCGTGCGTTTCAATGCCGGCACTATATACATTTGCTTTATCTCCTAACAGTTTTCGCAAGAAGCCTTCGGCCATTTGACTTCGACAACTGTTTCCGGTGCAGAGCACCAACACATTTAATTTTGATTCCATTAACGCTTCTAAAATAAATAATTAGTTACAACAATCGGTACCGCAACATGACTTTGTTTTTTCTCCGTACAAAGTGATACTATAAATTCCTGTTCCACTTTTTTTGTACGCTTCAATTTCATCTTTAGTAAAATAATTTTCCAAGATATTATCGGGAATAACAATTACTTTTTCCTTTTGTACAGTGAGGTTTTCAAATCCAGCTTTCTTTGCATAGCCGATGTATTCCTCTTTCTGAATAGCTCCAGAAACACAACCGGCATACATCTCCGCAGTAGATTTCCATTTCTCGGGCAATTCACCGACTAATACAATATCCGAAACACTAAAATGTCCGTTTGGCTTAAGCACTCTGAACATTTCAACAAAAACTTTTTCTTTATCGGGAACTAAATTCAACACACAATTACTGACAATCACATTTGCCATTTCACTGGTGAGCGGAAGTGCTTCAATATCTCCTTGACGAAATTCAACGTTATTAAATCCAAGTTTGTCGGTGTTTGCTCTTGCCTTTTGAATCATGGCTTCAGTAAAATCAACTCCAATCACTCGTCCATCCGGACCACATTCGTGACGTGCAACAAATGCATCGTTGCCGGCTCCACTTCCTAAATCAATTACGGTATCACCCTTCTTGATTTTTGCAAACTGAGTAGGTAATCCACAACCTAAAGAAAGATCAGCGTCGGGTTGATATCCTTTCAACATAGCATAATCATCCGTCATAATGTTATACACTTCATCTCCGCAACAAGAAGCCGTGGCGCCGCAACAAGATGCAGCATTATCGGTACTATCGGCTACAGCAATTTCAGCGTATTTTTGCTTTACCATTTCTTTGATTTCTTGATTCGTTTTCATTTTGTCTATGTTTTTAAATCGTTATATTACGATGGATAAATTCAAATTTTTTTAACAACACTTCATCGAAAAAGTCGACATGGTATCAAAGAAAGCGCGTAAATCCTTGCTTGCTTTTTCCATGCCTTCTGAATCGATACAATAACAGATACTGGTTCCTTCAATATTTCCTTTGATGAGTCCGGCGGCTTTTAATTCTTTTAAATGTTGGCTAACTGTCGACTGAGACAAGGGCAACTCATCCACTATATCACCGCATACACAAGCATTTCTTTTCATCAACATTTGCAGGATCGCAATACGCGCAGGATGTGACAATGCTTTTGC
>CAIXTT010000271.1 GCA_903922455.1 uncultured Bacteroidota bacterium
ATTCTCCAAGAATGCGAAAAGTAAACCGCTGCGCTATTCATCGTATTATCACCATCGGGATAACGGGTATCTAACGGTTGCGTGGTACCGTTCACGATATTTTTTTCTTCGGCTGTTGACTTTAGGGAATTGAATTGACCATCTAACCCAAAATGCATGGAGTGTGCTCCGTCAACATGCATCATATCGAAAGCATATCCGATAATATTCACATCTTCGGTACGGCTTTGCAAATTATCTCTATTGAAACGACGTTGGTGTCGGCTCTCTTGAATTTTTTGAAAGTTCACCCCCACGTGCATCTTGTTAAAAAATCCTTCACCAGAAGCGTAATTCATATCGTATGCAGTCATCAATCTTTCTTGTGGACCATAATACCATTCAGCATTTCGCAATCCTGCGCCTTCGGGATCCGTTAAGCGATCGTAGCGCGGAATGTCGGTGCTATTCGAGTATTGCAAATTAAGTCCGTGCGTTACGTTTTCATTTGCTTTGTAAGCAAACTTTTGCACTATGTCATACTGCGAATAACCTGATTGCACTTGAAGGTAACGATCGGTGTTCTTCACCAAGGAATCCACGCCATTAATACGCTCTACATAAAAGGGACGCTCGGGGTACGCTCCATCATAAAATGGATTTTGATTCGTTCCTCCACGCAAATCATCAAAGGTAGAATGCGTAAACGAGGTGAAAGAAGCAAACTTCTTCCCACCAATATTCACATCAAAATGTCCAGTGAACTCATCGTTCACCGACCCAAATCGTGTAAATGCATTTACTTTCACTAACGATTTATTTTCATTCGTTGCAAACTGTGGCGCCTTGGTGTAGAGATGGACTACGCCGCCCAATGCATCGCTTCCGTACATAGTTGAAGAGGGGCCAAACAATACTTCTACTCGATCGAGACTATTATTATCGAGCGAAAGAATATTCTGAAGATGTCCGCCACGATAGATTAAATTATTTTGACGCACACCATCAATCACCAAGAGGATTCGATTGGCTTCAAATCCGCGTAGTACAGGCGAGCCGCCACCCATCTGACTTTTCTGTACAAAGATGCCGGCTGTATTGGAGAGTAACTCGGCAGTGGTTTGTGCTTGGGCCAATGAAATTTGTTTGCTGTCGATCAATTGCACTTGCTGAGAGATGGTACGTCGTGTTTCCTCCGACTTATTCGCGGAGATAATTACTTCGTTCAACGAATTCGTGTATGAAGTATCAGGATCTTCCGACTGTGCAAAAGAACCCGTTGAATATAGTAATGCTGAGATCAGCAGTATTTTTAGTTTCATATATCTATTAATTGTAATGATTCCATCTGCATACAACAACATTATTTCATGCTGCACACAATGATGTAGAGCGCCGCTCCAATTTCATGGATAAGCAATATCAATCTCACTATCCATTTAAGTTAAAAGATTTTTAAACAGATCAGTAAAGAGTTAAAAAATAAATTTCTATACGACTTCGGGTGGTGGGGAAGAAACATCCTGCGAAATTAAATTCGCTGTGGGTGAAAGATAAAATGGATAATTCGCAAATGATTTTTGCTCTACAAAATAAGTAGTTTGATCAACACCTGATATATAAGTTAACGAAGACAACTTCAACAACAAATCGGGCAATACTCGATTATGATCTTCAGCATGACAAATCAATTTTTCAATTTCATGCAATACCGTTTCTTCTTTTGTATCGTGTAATGCTAACATGGAAACTGAATCTTCAAAAAAAAAAATATTTTTTACATCATACATTCTCCCTTTCCACATTACTTCAAAAACATTTTTTCTTCCCTTTTCAAAATCACTACGTAACATCCGAATGGATTCAAACTCAGCATTGGGATTGTTAAGTTCTTCTTCCATGTGCCATTGCACAAATTTTTGTTGAAGAGAATAGAGGTTAAGGAGTCCGCCCGATTGTGCGAAGAGAAAAAGCAGTAAAGAAAGGGCAAGAA
>CAIXTT010000272.1 GCA_903922455.1 uncultured Bacteroidota bacterium
ATACAATTCAAATAAACCATAGAGCAATACAAACCACTTTGCTTTTATTGGAAAAGCAAAATAGATATATAGAACAGTATTCGGAAACAACATTCCAAAGGCAAGAAGTACTCCGAAAACTGCACCAGAAGCTCCTACTGTCGGAATATCTGCTTTACGTGATACCAACTCTTGTGCAAACGACTTCGCTTCCTGTATCAACTGCGGATCATTGGGCGAATTACTCCACGAACCCAGAAACTCATTCAACACCGAAATATCATCATTTCGCAAGTACCCTTGATATTTGGTGACGAGCATTTTAAAATCCATAGGTGTCACATTGTTCAAAAACAAATTGACACTTTCCTGCATATTATGAATATCATACCATGTGAATCCGGTATGAATGAGCGCAGCACCTAAACCCGTAATCATATAATACATCAAAAAACGTTTTGCTCCCCACACATTCTCCAGCACATTTCCGAACATCCACAAGGCAAACATATTTGAAAAGACATGCATCATATTTCCATGCATAAACAAATGCGTGATGAACTGATGTGGTGCAAAATATTGACTGGTCACAAAATGCAATCCCAAGTATTGGGTCAACTCCAATCCCAATTTATCCTCAAACACCACGGTGGCGAGAAACATAATCCCATTAATGATTAACAAATTCTTCACAACGGGGGGAAGAATTTGCCACTTCATGGGACGAAATTGTTGTTCTGACATAAATTTCTATTTCTTTAATTAAGATTTATTTTGAATAAGTTCTGCAATTTCATCAGAACGAAGAACACGCAATACAGATTGCCCATTCACTCCATAAAAAGGTTGATCGCAATGCAACAAATCGATGGCTAGTTGCCGGAGTTCGCGTGACGAATACGAACTTTGCTCTCGTGCAATAATACTCTTTGCCATAGAGCGCGCCAAGTTCTCGTGCATGGTGAGTTGAAGTTTATCCTTATTCAATCGATAATTTTCCAACAACAATTGAAGTGTTCTTTCTTCTGATCCGGGATCAAGTCCGGAAGGAACACCTTGCAACACGATTGTATTTTGCCCAAACTCCGAAATATCAAAACCAATTTTTCGTAGCTCCTCTATCAACTCACGAATCAACAAAAAATCGTTGGGAGTCAATACAATTTGAGGGGGGAACAATTGCTGTTGTGTATTTAGCTGCTGACGAGAAAATGCATTTAAGTATCGTTCGTAAACGATCCTCTCTCGAGCTGCAGAAATATCATACAATACCAATCCACGACTAAATGCAGCAATGGCTGACCTAGGTGATACTTGCACAAAACGAAAATCATCCAGCGATTCAAATACATTTAATAGCTCAACGATTGGACTATCTTCAATTTTCTCATGCATCAACACTTGCTGAGCGGCTACTTCACGATGATTTTCCAACCATGCTTTTACATCGGTAGAAGATGGACTTGCAGATCGAAAAGAATGCATTTGCTGAGACCCACCACTTAAAAAAGAAGAAGAAAAATTTTCCCGTTCTAAACGGAAGGGATTATAATTGGGATCTACTTTAATTTGAGGTTGAATGGGAGTATCGCCCAACTTAGACAATGGTAAATCGAAGGCGGGTTCCTTATCAAAATCGAGCGATGGAGCTACGCTGTATTTTCCCAATGCTCTCTTAACAGCAGCTCTTAAAATAGCATAAACATCTTTGTCGTGTTGAAATTTAATTTCTGTTTTAGTTGGATGAATATTCACATCAATTAAAGCAGGATCGATATCCAAATTCAACCAATAGGAAGGATAAGAATCTCTTGGAATGAGTGATTCGAAAGCAGCGGAAACGGCATGATGTAAATAGCTGTCTTTGATAAATCGGCTATTTACAAAAAAATATTGTTCACCTCTATTTTTACGTGCGAACTCGGGCTTCCCAATATATCCTCTGATATTCACAATGCTTGTTTCTTCCTCTACGGGAACCAATCGTTCCTTATAATTATTTCCAAACAATGCTGAAATACGTTGACTATAATTCCCTTCTCTCAAATCAAAAACTTGAGCTTCGTTATGATGCAAAGAGAAATGTACATGAGGATTTGAAAGCGCAATTCGGATAAATTCTTCTTGAATATGACGAGTTTCTACTTGATTTGATTTTAGAAAATTGCGACGAGCGGGTACGTTATAAAACAAATTCTTCACGGAGATCGAAGTTCCTTCTTGGTAAGCGAATTCATCTTGAGAAACAAAATTTCCACCATCCATTAAAACACGAGTACCTACTTCCTGTTCACGTCGCCTCGACTTCAACTCTACTTGAGCTACCGAGGCTATGGATGCTAAGGCTTCTCCTCTAAATCCCATTGTAAACAACGTGTACAAATCATCGATATTCCGCAATTTGGAAGTAGCATGTCGATCGAAACACATACGAGAATCGGCTTCGCTCATCCCATTGCCGTTATCAATCACTTGAATCAATGTTTTACCTGCATCCAACAAAACCAATTGCACACGAGAAGCGCCTGCATCCACTGCATTCTCCAACAATTCCTTTACTGCAGAAGAGGGGCGCTGGATCACTTCACCCGCTGCAATTTGGTTGGCAACGGTATCAGATAATAAACGAATAATATCAGCCATAAACTCCCACAAAGGTAATACACCCGACTTGCCCAAACCCTCTTAATACAAAAATTAAATAGGTCAAAACATGCATTTTATGAATTATGATTTAATGTTCCGCTATTCCTATTGATCAAAATGGCTGCGCAATGCTAATTTACCTCGCAATGGTGCAGAGGCTGCGCTACGAGCAATTTTCTCGCAAAGGCGCTAAGGCTGCGCTATGCTAATATTTCTCGCAAAGGCGCAGTCCCGATAGCTATCCATCGGCCGCTAAGGCTGCGCTATGCTAATTTTTTTCGTGGAGGCTGTGCTATCCTAATTTTTCTGGCAAAGGTGAAGTCCCAATAGCTAGCTAGATTGAGAGTAACTTTTTCGACTATAAAACTTCGCGACTTATCGAGAAACCTTAGCAATGATAAAACTTTGCGGCTCTGCGCCTTTGCGAGAAAATTTTGCGACGATAAAACTTTGCGGCTCTGCGCCTTTGCGAGAAACTTTCCTTCGACAAATTTATTGAATATAAAACTTAAAATTTAGGTTGGATAAGCCACACGAATATGATAAATACTCGTCAGCATTTTCTTAAATATTTTTTTAATATTGGTAATATCTCTAAAGGTGATATCGCAATTTTCGAATTGTCCGGAATCAATTTGCTTGTTGATGATTTTCTCGACGATCTCATCAATTGAATCTTGATCATGCACGGCCAGACTATGCGCAGCAGCTTCCACTGAATCGGCCATCATCAACACAGCTGTTTCTTTAGAGAATGGACGAGGTCCAGGATAGCGGAAATCATCTTCATTTGGAATTTGATCCGGAAAACTTTTTACGTAGTTAATATAAAAATACTGCACCAACATTGTTCCATGGTGGGTACGAATAAAATCGATGATTACATCTGGTAAATTAAATTTACGAGCTTTCTCAATTCCTTTTATTACGTGACTAATAATGATAGATGCGCTTTCATCAAATGAAAGTTCATCGTGAGGATTCATTTGCGTACTCTGATTTTCGATAAAGTACATGGGCATATCCATCTTACCAATATCATGATACAATGCACCTACGCGAACAAGCAATGAGTTCCCTCCTATTTTATAGATTGCAGATTCTGCAAGATTGGCTACTTGCAATGAATGCTGAAATGTTCCAGGTGCTTTCGTGCTTAAATCGCGAAGCAGTTCGCTGTTAAAATCAGTTAACTCCATCAATGTAAAATCGGAAGTTACTCTGAACGTTTTTTCGATAAAGAAGATCAATGGATAACTCAACAAGGTCAACAAACAATTACCCATTAACCAAGCGATATGCATGGGATCCAACTCGAGAATTGTTCCTTCATTAAGAAGTGAAAGTCCAACATAAGAAACTGCATAACTAGCAAAAATTAAAGTAACGGCAATAAACAACTGCGAACGCTTTCTCATATTGACAATACTAAAAATAGAAACCATTCCTGCAATAATCTGCATAAACACAAAATCGAATCCGCTGGGAGCAATGGTTCCCAGAATCAGCATGGATAATACATGAACAAAGAGAGCGGTTCTTGTATCGAAAAATGCACGTGTGACTAGAGGTAAAATGCACAGTGGAACTAGCAACATGCTAATTTTATTACTAGCTAAAAGCAATGTATAAATTGCACTTGTAGCAACAATCAAAAGAAACAACAGTGTGATTTTTCTACTGTCCAATAAGATATCGCGACGCAGCATCCAAAGAAAAGTAAGGAGAATAGCCACCGCTAACATCACTAATAAAAGATAACCAAGATAGAGCCAAGGCAAGGAAGAATCCAACGCATCTTCCCCTTTAAATGCTTTTCTTAGCGAGCTTAATTTTTCAAAAATATCGGCATCTACTACTTGTCCACGGCGAACAATTAAACTTCCTTCGGAGACTTCACCTCGCACGGCGCTCATCGATTTCAAATAATCTTTGAGGAACTGCTTGGTCATCTCTTCCTCAAAAAATAAATTGGGTTGGATAGCAGTTTCCAACGCTGAAAACACTTTATCAACTTCACTTAATCCATTTCTAGATAACTCATTTTGGCAAACGTCAAGGGCTTCCGCCATAGAATAATGTAAACTTCTTTCACTGGGTTTCCAAGATCCGTTTTTAATAATTCGCACATGCTGATCCTTCCTAGGAAGTGAATGCTTCACTCCCATAAACACTCCTTTTTGATAGATCGAATGAACCAATTCAATACCCAACGATTTTTCTTGTGGAGTTGCTTCACCCAGTTTTCCAATAAAATCTTTTATAGCGATGGAATGAATAGAGGTATCAACAGAATAAAAAATGGGTGCATTACGAATTAGTTCCTCTTTTTCCTCATCAATTTCATGGGAAGATTTATAAACTGGAAAAGAAAATGGCGCTCTTAGCTCTTCGTAAGTCCATGTTTGACCTAAACGATAATCATACTTAAAACGAACTTGCTGTGGAAGAAATGAAGTGATAACAAGAATAGATACGGTTATCAGTACAATTCGATAGTATAAGTCGTGCTTATTACTGACGGCAATAAATAGCTTGCGTAAATTCATTCCTTGCAAAAGTAATTATTAAATAGAATAAAGAAAAAGCAAGTGTAAACCCATCCACTCCATTCTATGAAGAACAGAGCTTATTACATCAAAAAAGAAAAAAAGAAACAAACCTATAAGCCGGGTTCTGTCCCCACTTTCGTGGTTCTTGTCATTTATCTGCGATGACACTCACGCATCACCTGAATCAGCCTACCCATTGAGGTGCACTTTGCAAGCAAAGAAGCATAGACGAGCCGCCTAATTCCTCAACCTATTTGGCCTTTCAGCCCACAAGGTTTTCCAGCATGGACTATCGCTAGCCAAGCTGTGAGCTCTTACCTCACATTTTCACCCTTACCCTCCTTCGCTAACCGCGTGCGCTAAAGCTATAGCGGTGGTGCAAGCTATGGAGGGCGGTATCATTTTCTGCGGCACTTTCTGTTCCTTTCAAGTTTCCTCAAAAGGACCTTCCCGTTAGGAAGTGTGGCGCCCTTTGCTGCCCGGACTTTCCTCCCCTCGTTTTATCGAGAAGCGACAAGACAGTTTGTTTCACTGCAAAGATAGGCCTTCCATTCAAAATAGGCGATATATTTAAATCAATACTTATTTAATGGATTTTAGCAAAGACGATTGGAAATTTTAGCAATGATTTACTTAGAAATCAACTGTTCACTCTTGAGTAATGTGTAACCAATTTTTTATCAAATCCTTTCCAAATGGTGTGAGTATGGATTCAGGATGGAATTGCATGCCATAGACTGGAAAAATAATATGCTTTAAAATCATAATGTTTTGATCATTGTCTACTGCCAACGCTTCGAGCTCAGGACTCCAATGTTTTTCATCAGGCACCCAGCTGTGGTATCGACCTGCAATAAAACTATTTGGTATAGAATTAAAAAGTGGGTTATCAGTATTTACAATATTAACTTCTCTTGGAATTCCATGCAACACTTGTTCCAACCGCTTCAATCTGCCACCAAAAGCTAGAGCGATGGCTTGATGACCTAAACAAACGCCCAACATGGGTTTTGTAGGTGCATACATTTTTATCAATGGAATTAAAATTCCTGCTTCTTCAGGTAATCCGGGTCCTGGCGACAAAACAATTCGATCGAAGCGACTTACTTCTTCCAACGTAATTTCATCATTACGATAAACCGCGATCTCTTGTCCTGTCAATTCGGCCAGATACTGTTGGAGATTATAAGTGAATGAATCGTAATTATCGAGGAGTAATATCATAGAATGAGAAATTCTATTTCCCGAGACAAAATTAATAGAAAATAAAGGCAAGAAAAGGTCAAAAGGAAAAGTCTTTCGATATTCCAATCAATTTATCACCTTTGTCGACAAATTACACCATGAAAAAGATCATTGAAACTTCGCAAGCTCCAGCACCTATTGGACCATATTCTCAAGCCGTACAAGTGGGCAACCTTTTATATGTTTCCGGACAAATTGCAATTGTGCCTGCCACAGGTGAACTTTTGTTAAACACTATTGAAGAAGAAACGCATCAAGTGATGAAAAACATTGGTGCCATTTTAAAAGAAGCCAATACTGATTACAGCAAAATCATCAAGACCAGCATCTTTTTAAAAGACATGAACGACTTTGCAAAAGTGAATGGAGTTTATGGCGGTTATTTTACGTCTGATTTTCCAGCACGTGAAACCGTTCAGGTAAGTGCGTTGCCTAAATTTGTGAATGTAGAGATCACGGTAATTGCCATGGTGTAATTCTACCCATTGCAAGAATATTTTACCAGGCTAAATTCGTCCAAGCGGTGAACAACTCACGAGCGAAAGGATCGGCGTCTTCAATTTTCACAATTTGCAAGGTATCAAACCAAGCAGTTGAAGATTTATTTAAGGATAATTGTCTTTCTTTTTTCTGACTGAATATTGTGAGGGTTGTAATCCCTTCTTTCAGTACGCAGAGTTCATTCAAATTTCCTTCAACTTTCCAACCATTGCAAGAAATAATTTCATCATCCTTAGCAATCCCAGCAATTTCTGCTGGTGAGTTTGGCAATACAGTAAGCACTTTCGTGATTCCACCTTCCACAACCACTCTTAATCCATACCATTGCTCGTGAATCTTTTTAGATGGGTGTGTCAACAACCAACAACCTACGGTAGGCAATAAATCTTGCAACATCTCTTCGTAAGATTTTCGCGAGTGAATTGCTTGATTAAAAATTTCTTCAACGCCCTTATCACTCATTGAGATTGCCAATCTTAAAATATCGGATTCGCGATAACCATTTTCATTGGTGGAAAAATCGTTAAAGAGATGAACATATAAATCATCGAGCGAATTTTTACCTTTACTAGATCGCCGAATGTATAAGTCTAACATCAGTGCTACTACACAGCCTTCATCATAGATCGAAGTTTTGCGAGCGGGAACACCCGGAACATATCCATCCAACCAAGTATCGAAACTACTCTCGGCTACGGAGCTACGAAAACGACCGTAATTATCTTTATGCTTTTGGATGCGTTGATTTAACTCTGAAAAAAACTCTTGCGTATTAAAAAATTTACTTCTTGCTAAAAATAAATCTCCATAGTAAGTAGTAAATCCTTCGTAAACCCATCCTAATCGACTATAATTTTCTTTGGTATAATCATACTTCACAAAATCATGTGGACGCAATGTTTTCACATTCCATGCATGAAACAATTCATGCGATGCTACACCCATTAAATCCGAATACATCTCCTTATTCATCAGTTGATAGCCGGGCCCTAACGCTAAAACCGTACTGGCTTTATGTTCTACACCGTGGTAAAAACGATACGGCAATAACAACACTAAAAAATGATACTCCGCAACAGGAAATGATTTCATCATATCGAGTTGCACACGAGTAAATGCTTCAAAATCGTTAATGATTTTTGTCCAGTCGGGCTGACATTCTCCATACAACCAAATATGAAACTGATAATCATTCACCGAATAACTGCGATGTTGCAATGATTTAGCAGCGAAAAAAGGAGCATCTAATAGTTCATCTAAATTTTCGGCTCGTAAAATATTATTCTCTATTTCTGGCAATGAGCAGGCGATTTGATAATCGGAAGGAATTTGCAAGTGAAGAAAATAAGGTTCATTCGCTTCGATGGGATCATACAAAATACAATGCACGGGATTCAAATAAAGAAAATCGTTATCGAGCCAACAAGCGCCGGCATCGGGTTGTGCGGCATAATACTCATATTGCAAAATAATTTTCCCGACAGGAGCTTCATCAATGCGCCATCGATCTTTATTTATTTTATGAATAGGAAGTTCCATTCCACTTTCCGTAGTAGCGATGAGTCCTCTTAAATTCTTTGCAAAATTTCCTAACTCATATCTACCTGGGCGCCATGAAGGCAGTTGGAATTCGATGGGCCCATGTTCCTTCACCTCCTTATGTGCTTCAATGAATACAAATCGAGATTGAGGTACAGGTGTTTTAATAATGTATTTCATAGTAGTAATTCACTACAAATCTAAAACAATAAAGAAGCTAAAAATTTAATAAAAGTGATTAAAGAAGCATCCTATCAACAATCCAAATCAGATCGATAATTCTTTGCTTTACAACAATATAAGCTTTTATCTCGTGAAAATCAATCACTTTTAATCGATGTTATTAAATCCTTTAATCTAAATTATGCTAAAGCATAATTTCCCCTTCGGGCTGACACAAAACGAAGTTTTTGTCAGGATTAACCCTATTTGCTTATCGTTTAACGCTTCAATCTACCAATTCCACCTTATAATTTTTTATTGCATAAAATGGGGTTAACTTTGCTCTCTCAAAAGAATATCTTGATATGCAATACGATTTGATAGTAATGGGCACTGGTCCTGGTGGATATGTAGCAGCCATTAGAGCTAGCCAACTTGGATTAAAAACAGCAGTAATTGAAAAAGAATCCTTAGGGGGCATTTGCCTGAACTGGGGATGCATTCCAACGAAAGCATTATTAAAAAGTGCTCAAGTATTTGAATACTTAAAACATGCTGGCGATTATGGTATCACTGTGAATGAATACAGTGCCGATTTCAATAAAATGATTGGAAGAAGCCGAGATGTGGCTGATGGAATGAGCAAAGGGATTCAATTTTTATTGAAGAAAAATAAAATTGATGTCATCAACGGCTACGGAAAAATTAAGCAGGGAAAAAAAGTAGAAGTAACCGCTGCAGATGGTACAGCAACCACGTACGAAGCGCAACATATCATTTTAGCAACAGGAGCACGCAGCAGAGTATTGCCTGGACTCGAGCAAGACGGAAAAAAAGTTATTGGATACCGTGAAGCGATGACCTTACCTACGCTACCAACATCCATGGTCATTGTTGGATCAGGTGCTATCGGATGTGAGTTTGCTTATTTCTATAATAGCTTGGGTACGAAAGTGACCATTGTTGAATTTATGTCGAACATCGTTCCGATTGAAGACGAAGATATATCAAAGCAATTGGCACGATCATTCAAGAAATCAGGAATAAATATTATGACTGAATCTAGCGTTGAGAGTGTGGATAGTGCGGGTGCAGGATGTAAAGTGAAAGTAAAAACTA
>CAIXTT010000273.1 GCA_903922455.1 uncultured Bacteroidota bacterium
ATTTAAAGGAAGAGGCGATAAATTCACCACAGTCCCAGAAGCTCCCAGTAGGTTCAATGGTACTGATGTAAACGAAGGAAGAAATGGCGAAGATGATCCAGCCACATAAATTGTTGATAAAGCGATAGTTCTGCATAGTCTCTAGACAATCTGGCGAAGTTAGAAAATATTAGGATTATTGGATGATATTAACACGAATTAAACATTCATTTAACTTGTCGCCAAGCCGATGCTTTCAATAAAAATCGTTTTACCATTTACGCATCGGGTAACGCTGCGAAAAGGGTTATTCAAATTCCAAATTAAACTATTCGAAAAGCATTCTTTTCTCTCTAATAAAATCTTCATCCGTATAAACTTCGCATTCACCCAATTTGACGAAATTTTAATCATTCGATAATAGAGAATCAGAAGTTAAAGTCATACCTTAGCACCAATGTTAAACTGGGGTAAATATGCTCTTCTACTAATTCTTTTCGCTTGTAGCGGACTGATCGTCAGTGCCCAGACAAATCCTGCTCCTTTTAATTTAGGAGGAGGTAATTATTTTTTTGGTGCTTGGCCAGGTACACAACCAGCGGGTACGTATCCAGCCAATATGTATTTTCATACTTGTGCTAGAGATTCAAATCCTTTATTGGGAGATCCAACAACAGCAAATTATACCTTAGCCTATAATCTAGGCTCAGGCAATCGTATCGGTGGTGTAAGTGGACTTGGTGTTTCGTTTATAAATGGAACTAAAACACCAAACACCGTTGGAGCTGCAGTACTCGGTTTAAATTCAACTGGACGTACTGATATTATTGTAAGCTGGACTTCCTCTAGGCCCGTTGCTGGAAATGCATATAATATTAGATTGCAATATCGAATTTCTACTGTTTCTCCTTGGTTAGATGTGCCAGGCCCGATAGAGTACGTTTATAATGGCACATCCACTGCACAAAATTTATCGGTTAATTTATCCACTGCCACAGCAAATGCGGTAGATAATAGAGCGAATATGCAATTGCGGTGGAAATACTATTACGTAAGTGGATTTGCAACTCAATCCTGTTTATTAACTTTAGACGAAATTAATGTTTCTAGCTTAGCCGCTGTTGGAGATAATATTTCAACGGGCGTTATTAGTGGCTCTCCTTTTTGTGTTTCTGCATCTACTTCGGGTTCCGTCACAGTACCATTTACGTATGCATCGGCAGCTAATTTCCCTGCAGGCGGATGTACTTTTTCTGCTGAACTCAGTAATTCGGCAGGGCAATTTTTATCTCCTACAGTTATTGGAACGGTGGTTTCGAATGCAAGTGGAGCGCAAAGTATTTTATGCACTTTACCGCCGGGATTAGGAACTGGAACATCGTATAGAATTCGAGTAACTTCGGATGTACCTTCTGTTGTTGGTGTTGACAATGGAAGTGATTTTACCATTTATTTATCTCCTTTCGATGTATCATCGCCGGGTGCAAATTGTATCAACTTAGCTTCTAATATTTCGTGGGTACTTCCTGTGGGATGTTATAACGAAATTATGGTAGTGGCGCAACCGTTAGTTCCTTTCACTTTAAATCCTACAGGAAATGGAAGCGCTTATGCCGCCAATGCTACGTTCGGATCTGGAACCCCCTATGAAAGTGGATTCGTTGTTTATAAAGGACCGGGCACCAATGTGACCATAAACAATTTGGCAAATGCTACTTTGTATTATTTCAAAATATTTGTTCGTTATGGAAACGAATGGAGCAGTGGTGAAGAGGTATCGTGTTCTCCAGGCGCTGGAACCTTATTAAAGCGAGGCGATTTTTTGGTGATGGGAGTAAATGCAAACAATATTTGTGGTGTAGGTCCTGGTACTGGAGCTTCAGCGGACGAAATTAGTTTTGTTTGCTTTAGAGATATTACAATAGGTACGACATTAGATATTACCGATAACGGTTACAATCGCTCAGCAGGTTTCCCTGGAAGATGGGGCGACACAGAAGGTGTCGTTCGATTAACAAGAACGGGAGGAACCATTTTTGCTGGAACGATAATTACCATTCGCTTTGATGTAAGTGGAAATGGTTTTGCCATTTCTCCAGATGCCAATTGGTCATTTACCAATCTTAATTTAGGAGGAACATTTAACTTAAATTCAGGAGGCGATCAATTTCATTTTATGCAAGGCGGAAATTGGATTAACGGTGCGGGAGCCCAAGATGGAATTTATACCGGTACGGTTTTGTTTGGATTTAACACCGCCTCTTCTTGGATAGATTATGCAAATACTACCCAACAATCTGGATTGTATCCTAAACTAGATTGTTATGTTATTCTCCCAGCGACGGGTTCAGACTATATAAAATATACAGGAAGCCTACTCGTTGCTCGTACTCAACGTGCATGGGTAGATCAAATCAATACGGTTACTAATTGGACTTCCTATCCAGGAAACTGTGCTGGATATAACGCTGCCGTCCCTCAGTATCATTTAGGTGCTGCCATCACCATTGTTGCAGGAGGATATCAACGAGGAAAATGGTTAGGTGCAAAAAATACCGATTGGTATGTTTGTACTAACTGGGAAGATTTTGTTGTTCCCGATTCTACAACCGATGTGTTAATTCCTTCCAGTGGAGTTACCTTTAATTGTCGACTTCGAATTGACTCGGTACATGCTTGTCGAGATTTAAACATACAAGGATATAAATTAATTGGTGCCGATACCAACGTTCGCGTGCTTCGCATTTTAGGGAACATAAATATTACTGGTGGCGAATTAGATTTCAGTGATAATAATCCGAATACAAGAGATGGTGTCATTCAAATTAAAGGTAACTGGACGAACTTTAATGAAGCTGCTTTCCGAGAAGGAAATAGTCGTGTTTATTTTATTGGAAATTCCTTACAAGCCATTAACACGCCTGTGAAAGAAGTTTTTTACAGATTGGACATTGATAATGTAGCCGATATTAGTGGCGGGACGAATTTACAAGTTGACAATATTCTTACCTTAACCAATGGGCTCATCAATACAGGAGCCAATGAAGTGTATATGACTTCAACCGCTGTAACTAGCGTTGCAGGGTATACCCTTAGTCGTTATATCAATGGAAAGTTGCGCAGACAAATCGCCATCAGCGGCAGTTATGATTTTCCAGTAGGGACCACGTCCGATTATGAGCTTGCCAACTTAAACATTGCGAGTCAGGTGGGAATGGCTAACATTATTGTTGACTTCGAGGCTCCATCACCGGGAGCTGCACCGAACCCCTTACTTTGTTTTGTAAATGGAAGTTCAATTGGAAACAAACTCGATGCTGGGAATTGGAAAATTATTCCGAACAATATTCCTACTGCAATGAACTTATCGTTGACTCTTAGAGAAAGGGGGCATACCAACTCCGTAGCTCCGGCAACACGCTATGGAATTATCAGAAGGGATGATGCTTCGAGTGATTGGCTCGGTGCTCCATTGGGAACCCATTCTAATGTTACCCAATCGGAAGCAGCAGGTACCGCTACAGCAGTTCGAACAGGTATTACTACCACTACTTTCTGGGGAGACTTTGCCATTGGTTTTGGGAATGCGCCTTTACCCGTTGAATGGCTTTCCTTTGATGCGAAACCCGTTTCATCAAACGTTATACTTCACTGGAAAACCGCGAGTGAAAGCGGAAATGATTATTTTAATGTAGAGCGAAGTACAGACGGCACCTCCTTTGAAACCATTGGACAAGTTCAAGGTAATGGAACTACGAGTACCATCAGCTCTTATACATTTACCGACTATACACCTGGACAAGGACTTATTTATTATCGTTTACAACAAGTAGATGTAGATGGGCAATTTGATAGGAGCAAAATCGTTCCTGTTCGTATAGGCGATGGCGTTAGTACACCGCAACTCTTTCCAAATCCAATTCATGATCAAGCATGGTTAATGCTTTACGCAAATGAATCAAGTCATTCTATTTTAGAAATCATGAATACAGCAGGACAAATTGTTTCCTCACATGCAGTTTCATTGCAAGAAGGAAATAATACCGTTTCCTTGCAACTTGGATTACTTCCTGAAGGTGTTTATTTTTTACGCTATGGATTGGATGTGATTAAACTTGTAAAATATTAATTCAAACATTTTACACTACCACTATTTTTCTAATTACTTTTCTTCCATCTTCCAAAATAAAGATGAGTATATAAAACCCCGAAGGGATTCCATTTATTTCAAATTGATTTTTGTTTTGGAGTTTATCTGTTCTTTCAATTTGCCCGCTAAATCCTTGGTTATTAAATGGTTTTAACCCCTATAAAGCTACAATCTGAAATAACTAGAATCCTTTATACATCCTTCTAAAGCTCAAATTTTTCAATTCTATAATTGCGCAAATCAATAAAGTGTTCCCCAACAAAAAAGCCGACTCTTTTCAGAATCGGCTTTTCCTTTTAATTATATTTCTCTTATCCGTTCAATGCTTCTGCTCCCGCAACGATCTCTAAAATTTCGTTGGTGATGGAAGCTTGACGTGCTTTGTTGTAAGTTAATCGAAGTTCTTTTAACATCTCACCTGCATTATCAGTTGCTTTGTTCATGGCAGTCATACGTGCACCGTGCTCGGAAGCGTGTGAATCTAACAGCGCTTTGAATAATTGTGTCTTCACTGATTTTGGAATCAACTCTAAAACAATTTCACTTTGCGATGGCTCATAAATATAATCGTTCTTCTTTGTATTTTCAGTTACAGGAGGAGGAATCAACGGTAATAACTGTTCGTTGATTACATATTGAACGGCTGCATTCTTAAACTGATTGTAAACGACAATAACACGATCATACTTTGCTGCTGCAAAATCACTCATGATGCTTTCTGCAATCTTTGATGCATTTATAAAAGTAAGATCCGCATAAATTTCATTGTGATTACCGAGATACACATTTGGATTCTTTGAATAAAAATCAGAAGCCTTTTTTCCGATGCACAAAATATTTACATTACCTGCTTTCATTTGAGCGTTGTACTCATTCGCCAACAACGAATTAATAGCACGCATGATATTCGTATTAAAAGCACCTGCTAATCCACGATTTGAAGAAACTGCGACGATCAATACTTTTTCTACTGGACGAACTTTAGCAAAATTTCCACCCTCGCCCTCTTCCATCGATGAAGAAAGATTAGCTAAAATAGCTCCTAACTTATTTGCATAAGGACGTAACGCTTGAATGGCATTCTGCGCACGACGTAACTTTGCCGCACTCACCATCTTCATCGCTTTCGTGATTTGCTGAGTACTATTTACAGAAACGATTCGGTTTCGAACCTCTTTTAAATTTGCCATGTTGCTGTTAATTTAGAATTCAGAATTAAGTCCCGATAGCTATCGGGATCAGAATTATGAATTATCCTTATGCAGAATACTTTTTCGTTAAATCTTTCGCTACTCTCTCCAGCTCTCCAGTCACCTCATCATTAATCACACCCTTCGCTAATTGATCCAACACATTTTTGTGTTGTGAGCGAAGTAAGTTTAAGAAGTCAGCTTCGAAATCTCTGATCTTTCTAACGGGTACGGCTTGGAGAAGTCCTTTCGATCCGCAATAGATAATCGCTACTTGCTCTTCTACACGGAAAGGAGAATATTGACCTTGCTTCAAAATTTCTACGTTACGTGATCCTTTGTCGATTACTGCCTTTGTAGCAGCATCTAAATCGGAACCGAACTTAGAGAATGCTTCTAACTCGCGGTATTGTGCTTGATCTAATTTCAATGTACCTGCCACTTTCTTCATCGACTTAATCTGTGCATTACCTCCTACACGAGATACCGAAATACCCACGTTAATTGCAGGACGTACACCAGCGTTGAATAAGTTTGCTTCTAAGAATATTTGTCCGTCGGTAATCGAAATTACATTGGTCGGAATGTATGCTGATACGTCACCCGCTTGTGTTTCGATGATCGGAAGTGCCGTTAATGA
>CAIXTT010000274.1 GCA_903922455.1 uncultured Bacteroidota bacterium
GTAATGGCTGGACTACTTGCTTCTATCTTTTGGAATTTATTGACTTGGTGGTATGGAATTCCGTCAAGCTCTTCGCATACATTGATTGGCGGATTTGCCGGAGCAGGCATTGCACACGCAGGTGGTTTCGATGCCGTTCAGTATGATAAAATAATGCCTACCGTTTATTTTATTGTGTTGGCTCCTGTGCTTGGTATGATCATGTCTTATTTTATTTCTGTACTGACTTTGCATATTGCAAAAAATTCAAACCCATCTAAAGTAGATCGTATATTTCGTCGACTTCAATTGGTCTCTTCTGCAGCTTATTCATTGGGGCACGGAGGAAATGATGCACAAAAAGTAATGGGAATTATAGCTGCGGCAATGATTAGTCAACATTATATTGCTGATATGACTGAATTACCAGGATGGGTTCCATTGGCATGCTATACAGCCATTGCTGCTGGTACGATGATAGGAGGATGGAAAATCGTAAAAACGATGGGACAAAAAGTAACGAAGCTTACTCCCTTCGAAGGCTTCTCCGCAGAAACAGCTGGCGCACTGACCCTATTCGGAGCACAACATTTTAAAATTCCAGTAAGTACCACACATACTATTACAGGATCTATTGTCGGCGTAGGACTCACCAAAAGAATTTCGGCAGTACGTTGGGGTGTAACTTTGCAGTTAGTTTGGGCATGGATTCTTACGATTCCCATTTCCGCAGGGTTAGCAGGATTGTTTCTCTATATTTTGGAAGCGGTGTTGTAGGAGTTATTTTTTTTCGCAATGAATGATTGGTAAATAATAATTTTGGTCCGAATTAGATTTTCAGACAGCTTCAAGCTTCAAGGTCTTGTTGGTGTATAGTATTTGTAACATGGATAGATTTTTTTAACACAAAAGGCACAAGAGGATACAAAAGATCACAAGAGATTAAACTTTAGTGTACTTAGTGATCTCCAGTGTCTCTAGTGTTTAAAAGAGCGCTTCTGCACGTAATTATTTTCAAATTGAAAAAATCTAACAGCCATCAGCTCGCAGGGAAAAAATCCAGCAACAATCAGTTAGTAGACAGCAGCGAAAATCCTGAAGCGAGCAGCTAGTAGCTAGCAGCCACCATAAAATGCTGATAAACAATAGGAAAGAAGCAATCCTAACCTAGAAAACATTTCCACCTTAGAATTGTTCTAAATAAGCGATTTCGCCGTACCTTTGCAACAATAGAAAAAACCATGATTACAGTCACAGAAAAAGCTAAAGAAAGAGCCCTTGAATTAATGGCAAAGGAAAGCCATCCTACCGAATCTTTTATCCGCGTAGGTGTTGCTGGTGGAGGTTGCTCCGGACTCAGTTATAGCCTTGAGTTCGATCATGAACTGAAAGCCGATGATAAACAATTTGAAGATAAAGGCGTGAAGATCGTTTGTGATAAGAAGAGTTTTCTCTACCTCGTAGGCACACAACTCGATTTCAGCGATGGTCTCAACGGAAAAGGTTTTCAATTTATCAATCCAAACGCATCCCGCACTTGCGGATGTGGTGAATCATTTGCCGTATAAAAGTAGAGTTCAATTAAATCTCGTATTCTCACAACCATCAGCGATCTCCCCTAAAGAAAGATTATGTCAGAAGACTTAAAAATATTAGACGAAGTAACCAACTCCGAGTATAAATACGGTTTTGTGAGTAATATCGAAAGTGATAATGCACCGAAAGGGTTGGATGAGTCTACGGTTCGATTTATTTCTGCAAAGAAGAATGAACCCGAGTGGTTGTTGGAGTGGCGATTGAAATCTTTTCGTCATTGGCTAACGTTGGAAGAACCCACATGGGCCAATGTGCATTATCCAAAAATCGATTTTCAAGATATTATTTATTATTCTGCACCGAAGAAGAAACCATCATTGAATAGCTTGGATGAACTCGATCCGGAAATTAAAGCGACATTCGATAAGTTAGGAATTTCTCTCATCGAACAACAGCGTCTTGCTGGTGTTGCAGTAGATGCTGTGATCGATAGTGTATCTGTGAAAACTACATTTCGTGAGACTTTAGGTGAACTTGGAATTATTTTTTGTTCATTCAGTGAAGCCGTACATGATCATCCCGATCTGATAAAAAAATATTTAGGATCTGTTATTCCACATACCGATAATTATTACGCAGCGTTGAATAGCGCTGTGTTTAGCGACGGATCGTTTTGCTATATTCCTAAAGGCGTGCGTTGTCCGATGGAATTGAGTACGTATTTCCGAATTAATAGTGCCGGCACTGGACAATTTGAGCGGACACTGATTATTGCTGAAGAAGGTTCTTTCGTGAGTTACCTCGAAGGTTGTACCGCTCCCATGCGCGACGAAAATCAATTGCATGCTGCCATTGTTGAAATTATTTCGCATACCGATGCTACCGTAAAATATAGCACCGTGCAAAATTGGTATCCAGGCGATAAAAATGGAAAAGGTGGCATTTATAATTTCGTGACAAAACGCGGAATTTGTATGGGCGATCGCGCAAAAATTTCATGGACACAAGTAGAAACAGGATCAGCCATCACCTGGAAATATCCAAGCGTAATTTTAAAAGGAGATTACTCTGTTGGTGAATTTTATTCAGTTGCTGTCACCAATAATATGCAGCAAGCAGATACCGGAACGAAGATGATTCATCTCGGTAAGAAAACGAAAAGTATCATTATCTCAAAAGGAATTTCTTGTGGGAAGAGTCAAAATTCTTATCGCGGATTAGTTCGCATTGGAAAGAAAGCAGAGCACGCTCGTAATTTTTCACAGTGCGATTCACTGTTGATTGGTGATAAGTGCGGAGCACATACATTCCCTTATATTGAAGTCGGAAATAAAACCGCGAAAGTGGAGCACGAAGCCACTACAAGTAAAGTGGGAGAAGATCAAATCTTTTATTGCAACCAACGTGGAATTTCTACTGAAGATGCAGTGAACTTAATCGTGAATGGTTATTGCAAAGAAGTTTTTAATCAATTGCCGATGGAGTTTGCAGTGGAAGCACAAAAGTTACTTGCTATTTCGCTCGAAGGATCGGTAGGTTAAGGTAGATGGACGCATCTCCCCAAAATAAAATTTAGAAATAAAAAAATAAAATTTAAATATGTTATCTATTAAAGATATTAAGGCTTCAGTGGAAGGAAAGCAAATCCTCAACGGATTGAATTTGGAAGTGAAGCCCGGTGAAGTGCATGCCATCATGGGACCGAATGGCTCAGGTAAAAGTACCTTGGCTTCAGTGTTAGCTGGACGTGAAGAGTTTGAAGTAGAAGGTGGGACAGTAAATTTTTTAGGAAAGGATTTATTGGACATGTCGCCAGAAGATCGTGCTCGTGCTGGAATGTTTTTAGCATTTCAGTATCCAGTGGAAATTCCAGGAGTGAGTAACGCTAACTTTTTGAAAACCGCAGTGAACGAAGTTCGTAAGTCACGCCGCTTAGCTCCTTATGATTCGAAAGAATTTTTAAAAATAATGAAAGAGAAAATGGCGTTGGTGGAAATGGATAAAGCCATGACGCAACGTTCGGTAAACGAAGGTTTCAGTGGAGGAGAGAAAAAGCGCAATGAGATTTTTCAAATGGCGATGTTAGAACCTACCTTGGCCATTTTAGACGAAACCGATTCTGGGTTGGATATCGATGCATTGCGTATCGTTTCCAATGGAGTGAATGCTTTGCGTGACGGCAATCGTTCGTTTATCGTGATTACGCATTACCAACGTTTGTTGGATTATATCGTTCCGGATTTTGTGCACGTCTTGTACAAAGGACGTATTGTGAAGTCGGGAACAAAAGAGTTGGCGCTCGAGTTGGAAGAGAAAGGATATGATTGGATTAAAGAAGAAGTAGCTGTAGGCGCTTAAGAATATATGTCGACAATAACTAAATATCAAACAGCAAGTACCGCTTTCGTTCAAGAGGCGCAGGTGTTTGCCGATTTATACGGGAGTGCTCATCCAACGTTAGCGGCTATCCGTAAACAAGCGATAGTTGCTTTCTCAAATCGTGGTATCCCCACCATGAAGCATGAAGAATGGAAGTATGTAAATTTAACTTCGATCGCGCAAACAGATTATCGTACCGCAAGTCCGGCCGACTCACAAAAGTTATCAAACTCCGACGCTGAACAGTATCGTTATGCTGGCAAGGATGCGATTCTTTGCGTCATTGAAAATGGAAAGTTGAATGTAGCGGCATCTACCATGACGGGCATTCCTGCTGGTGTTCGCATTGGCAGTATCGATGATTTTAGTAGTGACGCTGCCGTTATGTCGCACTTATTTACTCATGCTTCTTTTGAGGAAGAAGCCATGGTAGCATTGAATACCATGTTGTGTTATTCGCCTATCATCATTAAAGTGGATGCGAAAGTGAAATGCGACACGGTCATTCAATTGATCTTTGCAACAGTTCCAGGAGTGGATCCATTATTGATTCCAGCTCGTGTGTTAGTAGTAGCAGGAGAGCAGTCGGAATTTACTGTGGTGGAGAGTTATCATACGCTAGGAGCAGGAGCATTAACTTTTAACAATGTGGTTTCTGAAGTTGTGGTTGGTAAAGCTGCTCGTGTGCATTATTCTAAAATTCAAGTGGAAGGCGATGAAGCCCAACACATCAATTATCATAAGGTGAACATGGCGCGCGATAGCTATCAGCATCTAACTACTTTATCATTGGGTGGTGCTATCGTTAGAAATAATTTAAATATCCGTTTGGATGCCGAGCAAGTGAATGCTTACTTGAATGGATTGTATGTATTGAATCAAAAGCAAGTGATCGATAACCATACCTTGGTAGATCATGCTATGCCAAATTGTTATAGTAATGAATTGTACAAAGGCATTATCGGTGATCAAGCACAAGGAGTATTCAATGGAAAAATTTGGGTGAGAGAAGATGCGCAGAAAACAAATGCGTATCAGTCAAACAAGAATTTATTGTTGAGCAATCAAGCTTCCATGAATACGAAACCGCAGTTAGAAATTTATGCCGATGATGTGAAGTGTAGTCATGGTGCTACTACCGGACAACTGGACGATGAAGCTTTATTTTATCTCCGCGCTCGCGGTATCGGTGAAACCGTTGCGCGATCTCTATTGAATCATGCTTTTGCTGCGGATGTGATTGAGCAAGTCGAGAATGAAACGTTACGTGAAAGTTTGATGCAGCTGCTGGATGTGAAATTATCGGCATTGCAGATCGAAGCATAAATTATTCTGAAGGCCAGATTCACTTTATAAAAATGGAGATGAATTCTTTTTCTTCTTTAGATGACTGAATAGTAGAATAGAAAAGTGAACGAAAATAGTATGACTCCTTTCAACATCAATAAAATTCGTAGCGAGTTTCCGATCTTGTCGGAGAAAGCGTATGGAAAACCATTGGTGTATTTTGATAACGCAGCATCGTCACAGAAGCCTAAGGTGGTCATTGACGCTTTAGTAGATTATTACAGTACGACTAATGCCAACGTACATCGTGGTGTCCATTTTCTGAGCCAAAAAGCAAGTACTGCTTTTGATGCCGTGCGTGAAAAAGTAAAAACATTTATTAATGCCAGTTCAGAGCGAGAAATTATTTTTGTTCGTGGAACTACTGAAGCAATCAACTTAGTGGCTTCAACCTATGGTCGCAAGAACATTGGTCAGGGTGATGAAATTTTAATTTCTGCGATGGAGCATCATAGTAATATTGTTCCGTGGCAAATGTTGTGTGAAGAGAAAGGGGCGGTCCTGAAAGTTATTCCCATGAATGAGAAAGGGGAGTTGTTGATGGATCAATTGCCTGCCTTGTTAACCGACAGAACCAAGTTTGTTTCAGTAGTGCATATTTCAAATTCATTGGGAACGAAAAATCCAGTGAAGGAAATTATTCGTCAAGCTCACGCAAAAGGAATTCCTGTTTTAGTGGATGGAGCACAAAGCACAGCGCATGAAGTGATTGATGTGCAAGACCTGGATGCCGATTTTTTCACCTTTAGCGGACATAAAATATTAGCGCCAACTGGAATCGGTTGTCTCTATGGAAAACTTCATTTATTGGAAGCCATGCCGCCATATCAAGGTGGTGGGGAGATGATCTCTTCGGTGAGTTTTGAGAAAACAACATACAATGAAGTTCCATTTAAGTTCGAAGCAGGAACACCCAATATCGCGGATGTCATTGCACTAGGAACTGCCATCGATTATTGGAAACAACTCGATCGAAAAGCCGCAGGGGCTTGGGAAAAGGAGTTGCTGAATTATGCAACGAAGTTAATTTCGGAAATCCCTACCGTTACACTCATCGGTATCGCCGCTGAGAAAGCAAGTGTAGTATCTTTTGTGATTGAAGGAGTGAATGCCATGGATGCAGGAATGTTTCTCGACACGAAAGGAATCGCCGTGCGAACAGGATATCATTGCACCGAACCCGTAATGCATTTCTTTAAAATACCAGGAACCATTCGTGCATCGTTTATGTTTTATAATACCAAAGAAGAGATTGATGCTCTTGCCGAAAATCTAACTAAGGCTATCGCCTTATTGCAAACCCATTCGGTAGCATGAGTACGCTGTTAGAAATAGAAAAGGAAATTCTTTCCGACTTCGAATTATTCGATACATGGGAAGAGAAGTATCATTATATCATTGAGCTCGGACAAAAGTTAGGGCCACTCGAGGATAAATATAAAATTGAAGAGTATAAAATCAAAGGATGTCAAAGTTCAGTTTGGCTGAATGGAGAAGAACGCGACGGAAAATTATTCTTCAGCGCCGATAGCGATTCTACTTTTGTAAAGGGAGAAATTGCATTGCTGATGATGGTCTTGTCGGGTCAAACTGCAGAAGACGTACTCGAGGCAAAGTTAGAATTTATTGATGCCCTTGGATTGCGTCAACATATTGCAGTGACACGTGCCAACGGATTAGCATCCATGATTAAACAAATGAAGACTTATGCGTTTGCAATGTCAAGCGCTAACAAATAATTGAAGTATGACCGAGGCAGAAACTACGACGACCGAAACTACAATGACCGAAACGAATCTCATTCCCGAAGTAAAATCACTGCGCGATCGCATCATCGATGTATTGAAGTCGTGTTATGATCCGGAAATTCCTGTAGACATTTGGGAGTTGGGTTTGATTTACGAAATCAATATCAACGAAGGCAACGATGTACATATCATGATGACGCTAACGTCACCAGCCTGCCCCGTAGCCGAAACACTTCCTCCCGACGTAGAACAAAAAGTACGCGATATCCCCGACGTAAACACCGCTAAAGTTGAAATCACCTTCAACCCCCCTTGGGAAAAAGACATGATGAGCGAAGAAGCAAGATTGGAGCTGGGGATGTGGTA
>CAIXTT010000275.1 GCA_903922455.1 uncultured Bacteroidota bacterium
CCTGCATCGTTATGCCCATACAACCTAACAAAATAACCTTATGAAAACCGTTGGAAACAATTGGGACAATCCCATCTCCCCAGAGAGATTAGCCTTAGTATTTCAGGATAGAAATCAGGCTTACGGCGCTTACACTTTGCGTCGCGATTACAACCGCACCGTTACAAAAGCAGTATTTTTAAGTTACTTTGGATTGCTTCTATTCGTCTTCACTCCCAGCATCATTCGATATTTAAGTCGAGAAAAAATAATAATTCCAACTGACAACATAGAGGTGATTGTTGATATTACTGAGGTCACATTGCCTGAAAAAATCAATCCCATCCCTGAAAAAGTAATGCCTATACATCCTACTACACCGAGCTCGAGCAAACAATTCACCAATTTAATAGTGAAAGATGTTGATAGCACCGACCATGTTTTGACTCAGGAAGATTTATCAAAATTATTGCTAGCGACAAGAACCAATGTTGTAGATTCTGTTCCCGGCAAAGATCCATTACCAGACCCAAAAGAAAATAACCACACAGGAACTTCCAAAACATTTTTGTGGGTTGAAGAAATGCCGGAATTTCCAGGAGGAGAAAATGCGATGCTAAAATATTTAAGCAACAATATTAAATATCCCGTTGATGCGAGAGAAGCCAACATTACCGGAATTGTCTATTTAAGTTTCATTGTGGACAAAGAGGGAGAAATTAAAAACATAGAAATACTGAAAGGAATTGGTGGTGGATGTGAAGAAGAGGCGATGCGCGTAATAAAAAACATGAAGAAATGGAAGCCCGGAAAACAGAATGGACAGTCGGTTAATGTCCAATTCAAACTTCCCGTCTCCTTTACACTGCGATAAAAACTAGAGAAAGAGCTCATCCATATGGATGGGCTTTTTCTCTTATGCTAAATGATGTAAGTCAAAAATTCACTCCGACCAACCTTTTCAAAACATCGACCAACAAAAAAGATATGGTTTATACAAATTAAGGGATTACTTTTGAGGAAGAATTCCCAACTATGAGAAATATTAAACTATTCGCCCTATTCGTTTTAACTCTATCGATGTATTCTTGTAAGACGAACAAGTCAATTCCTACAGAGGTACGAGAGCTACCTGAAATTAATGTTCGTCCGAGTAATGAAGATTATAGAGCATCAGTAACAAAGTTACATGATCTAGTTCATACTCAACTTGACGTTCGTTTTGATTGGACGAAAAGATATTTATATGGAAAAGCGGTTATCACTTTAAAAGCGCATGCTCTTCCACAAAATACAATTTGGCTAGATGCACGCGGGATGCAAATTAATCAAGTAAAACATTTAGTAGGAAAAGATTCAGTCGTGGTAAAATACGATTATGCAAATGATAGTCTACATGTAATTTTAGATCGAGCGTATACGAAAGAAGAACCCATCCAACTATACATCGATTACATTGCAAAACCAGATGAGTTAACGGATGTAGGAGGAAGCAGTGCCATTACGAGCGATAAAGGATTATACTTTATCAATCCGGATGGTAAAGATAAAAAGAAGCCGATGCAAATTTGGACGCAAGGTGAAACACAAGCAAGTTCTGCCTGGTATCCAACCATCGACGCGCCCAATCAAAAAATGTCGCAAGAGATTAGGATCACGGTTGAAGATAAATTCAAAACTGTATCCAATGGAATTATGACGAGCAGCGTTACAAATACAGATGGCACACGCACGGATACATGGAAACAAAATTTACCTCATTCCCCCTATCTCTGCATGATGGCGGTTGGAGAATTTGCTATTGTTAAAGACACTTGGAACCGAAAAGAAGTAAGCTATTATGTGGAACCTGAATATGAAAAAGTAGCTCGTAAAATATTTGGAAATACACCAGAGATGATGACCTTTTTCTCCAACAAATTAGGTGTTGAATATCCCTGGGACAAATACAGTCAAATTGTAGTTCGTGATTATGTAAGTGGGGCTATGGAAAACACCTCCGCCACCATTCACGGTGATTTTGTACAGCGTGATGAGCGAGAATTATTAGATGGGAATTATCAGGAATTTATTTCCCACGAATTATTTCATCAGTGGTTTGGCGACTATGTAACGTGTGAGTCGTGGGCCAATACAACATTGAACGAAGGATTTGCAACGTACGCTGAATATTTGTGGAACGAATACAAATTCGGCAGAGATGAAGCCGACATTTATCATCAAAACGATTTATATTCCTACTTACGCGAATCGAAAACAAAGAATGAAAATCTTATTCGATTTCATTATGACGCTCCAGAAGATGTGTTTGACAAGCACAGCTACGAGAAAGGTGGCTTAGTGATTCACATGCTTCGAAATTATTTGGGTGACACGGTATTCTTTGCTTCCTTAAAACACTATTTAACCGTGAATCAATTCAAAAATGTGGAAGTCCATCAATTACGACTCGCGTTTGAAGAAGTGAGTGGAGAAGATTTGAATTGGTTTTTTAATCAATGGTATTTCGACAAAGGACATCCTATTATCAACATAGATTACAACTACGATGCTGCATTGAAAATACAAAAGGTGACCATTCGTCAAGAGCAAAACCTTAATGAATTTCCGCTTTACCGATTGCCGATGGACGTAGATATCTATTCCAACAATACCATCCAACGAAAAAAAATAACATTGACGCAGCAGGAGCAAACATTTAGTTTTCCTGTAGATACAAAACCCGAGTTAGTAAATGTTGATGCACAAAAAATGTTGTTAGCTGTACGCAAGGACAACCACACCACACAAGAATGGATTACGCTCTATAAAAAGGGAACTCTGTTTCAGGATCGATTTGATGCTTTACAAGCCATTGCTAACGATTACAAAGCAGGAAGTGCAGAAAGTGAAATTGTAAAATTAGCATTGACTGACAAAAACTGGAAGATAAGAGAATATGCTATCAATAAAATTGAAACATTTTCCAAGTCGGAAGGAAATGAATCTATCAAAAAAACGATTATGACCATTGGCATCGACGATAAAAAAAGTGATGTGCGAGATGCTGCAATGATCGCACTGGATGAATATTTCACTGGAGATGATTTGATCGTATATTTTAAAAACGCCATTCAGGACAGTGCTTATTCAGTGGTAGAAACGGCAATACAAGCCTTGTCAAATCGTGACAAAGACGGAACCATGTTGATCGCATCACAATTGGAAGGAGATCAACATTCAAGAATTCAAAGTATCCTCAGTGGATTATATAGTAAATCGGGCAGTGATGCGCAATTCGATTATATGAAGAAAACATTGATGATGAGTACTAGTTTTGCATCCTATTCACAAATTCAGAACTACGGAAAGTTCTTGAAGAATTGTAAAAACCATTCGAACATCAACGAAGGAATAAAAGCAATTTATGATATTTCAAAGCAAAGTGAAGAATGGATTACGCGTTTTGCTGCCGTACAGACATTGGTTGATTTAGCCAGCTTTAGTGATAGTCAGGCTAAGCTTGCAACGAAGGCATCGGATATAGTTACTGAAAATAGTTGGAAGGAACATATTACTATTGCTTCAAAATATGTGGATGATTTAAAGAAGACCGAAACCAATGAAATGCTCTTAAAGATTTACAACTCACCAAAAAACTAACCAAAAAAAAATATGGAATTTACCCTAAGCAGAGATAAATTTTCCATGATCATTACATCCATCGTAATTGCTTTTGCTCTTAGCGGAGCGATCACCTTCTATTTTGGCGAGTTCATAATGGACAACAAAGCACATTTTGCCTTGCTCATAAGTAGTTTTTTTATACTTATCCTTTGCGTTGTATTTTTTTTATATCGTCCATTAAAATACAGTATTGAAAATGGCAATATTAGAATATCGAGAATGCTTGGCGATAAAATCATTTTAAAAGATGACATTAAAGCGGTTCGAATCCCCTCAGAACACGACATAGCATGGCCCATTCGAACTTTTGGCAATGGTGGACTTTTCGGATATACTGGTCGTTACTATACTAAACATATTGGATCCATGATTTGGTTTTGCAGTAGAAGAAATAATTTCATCCTTATTGAAAGGAACAACAAATTACCAATCGTCATAAGTCCAGATAAGAATAAAGCTTTTTTGAAAGCCTGGCAAGACTAACCATATACTGGACTTACTATTTAAATTACAAAGTAATTGTAAATCCATCCTGCGCATAAAATTAAAAACATGAGTTCCATCACCCATCTTTTTTTCCCACTTAAAAAATAATAGGCTAGATAGATGGAAACAGGAAGAACAATAATACTATAGCGATACAGCGATTCATCTCTAGAAAAAAGTACCGATAAAATTCCAATGGGAATAAGCAACACCAAAAGCTGCTGAATCAATCGGGATTTGGTAACATTCTTAAAATAGTTGGTTTGTAATTTCAACAAAGAGAGAATAAAAATAATACCCACGATAACGACACTCAAAATATATTTTACATTAAAGATATGCGTTAGGTCGATTTGTCTTTTAATTCCAGAAACAAAGACCCATTCATAAAACGACATTAACTCATTGTTCCAAAAATAGTAGAAAAACGCAAAGAAGAAAGGCAATAGCAAACCCATGAAACTGACACTCCATAAGCGCCAAGAGAAGGGTCGAAGAATTATAATACAAAGTATATAAAACAAGAAAAGGAAGATAGTAGGCAAGTAAAATAAAGCTGACAACGACAGCAAAAAAGCGCCATCAAAAGCCAAAGCCAAAGGGGTTGGATGTTTGTATAAAGAGAATAGCTTATCAAAAACAAAAATCAGCAAGCTGTTCACAAATAGAATGGGATGGATCCACAAAAAAGGTGGAAAGAGTCCGGCGATGATGATAAACATGAGCGCAGGAAGCCACGATTGCTTATAAAGAACCTCATGTTTATTAATAACATGGTTAATATGCAGGGCTTGACTAGTGAATAAAAGAAAAGCCAGAAAAACAGAAAGAACGGGCGGAATAAACGTTAACGCTTTAACTATCAAATCATAAAGTGGCATTCCATTCGCGGCAACGATTTCATAAGTGCCTGATTTTGAAACAAACCACATAGTAGCCGATAAAACCACCAAGATGACTAGTGGAAAAATTTGTGTGGTTCTAAAGCTTCGTATTAGCATTTAAATTTTATTCAGAGATAATTTTCTATAAATTTGCAACAAATTAAACGAAAAATATGACTGCCATCTTCAACGGAATTGCAACTGCCGCAGAATCCATCTTCCCTTTACTACCCAGTTTTGGCGATCTTGTTAATTGGTTCTTTGGATTAACCATAACTGTAGGCGTAATTTATTGGCTTTGGTATGATGCAAAAGTAAAGCGTGGCGGTGACAATTACATGGCGAAGAAAGGATAATATCTTTAATAAATACAGAAAGGCATTCTCTGAAAGGAGCAATGCCTTTTTTTATTCGAAAAATTTCTCTCAAAAGCAGAGCCGCAAAGTTTTAAGTCGCTAAGTTTTCTTGCAATCCCGTTAGCTATCGGGAATGCAAATAGAAATTAATAATAAATTTCAATGAAATTAAATTTACTCAGAAGTTTTGTGCACTCCGTGAAAAACTCTGTGCCCTTTGTGGTTAAAGATAGACTCCAATTATCGTTCTACTTTTTCATGAACTGAATTTTTAAACCAAACTTTCTCTATAAATTCTTCCATCAAAATAAACTATTACTTCTTCCCTAAATTTGCTCGCGATGCTACAATATGAAGAGGCTGCGCTTCGCCAAATTTTCACGCAACCCTCGGCAAGCTCAGGTTAAAAAGGCGCGGAGACGCAAAGTTTTAAGGCAATCAATTTTATTGTGAAGGTCGCAAAGGCTGAGCAACGAAAATCACTTGCAATGCCGAAAGAAATTTATTTAAAATACATAAGCTTAGTCACGCAATTGTTTTCACTGGTAGCATCGGAAGAAAAAACAAGATAAACACCAGTTGCTACTTTTTCGCCTTTCAAATTTGTACCATTCCATATTGCTTGTGTACCGAGTGCGGTAGTTTGATACACCAACCCTCCACTTACATTTGTAATTTTCACAATACCATTCGGCACTAATCCTTTGATAGCGATTGGACCATCGTACTCTTTACGAACTGGATTTGGATACACGACAATATCATTGCATCCTGTAATTTCATCATTGGGTTCAACCGCATCACTTTGGTAGCTTATCAATCCTTTGTCGGTTCCAAAATAAACTTCACCTGTTTTTCCATTAATGGTGATTGACGTAATATTATTGGAGAAAAGCGGACTATTCTCCAACGTGAAATGCCTAATCTGATTTTGTCCATCCGCACTAAATAAATACACACCACCCGATTCCGTTCCCACCCATTTTCTGTTTGCACCATCTACAGCAATTGCGGTAACTACTTCTGATGCTAGCAAATATTGATAGGAATTATCCTGACGAATTAATATTTGTTGTGGAGTAATTGATGGCGGATAAAATAAATAAATTCCTGTTTGCGTACCAATCCAAATGGTTCCTTCTTTATCCATGGCTAAAGCACGTACTCGATTGGATGCAAAATCAACAACATCAAATTTATCATCCGCGGTATTATCGATTGTATAATTAGGATTGAAAACTAAAAGACCATCGTTCCCTCCTACATTTTCAAAAATGGTTGTCCATACATAACCATTTAAATCTACGATTAAATCTCCCGTTTTTGCTTGCGCATTAATTTTTCCGGGGAAATTAAATGTCTTCCATGTACCATCCGTTTTTAAAACACTAATCACATTTTTTACACCTGCATTTGAGATCCATAAATTTCGATCGACATCGAGGGCGATACCATGCACTTTGAATTGAGATGGATTTCCAATTTGTGCAGTAATGGTAGAGTTAGAAGTATCATATCGAGTTACTACTTGACCATCTTTTAATTCGACTACTCCGGAACCTCCAGAGCTAATGTAGACATGATTTTTATTGGAAGGATCGACAGCGAGACACACCGCATCATAAAAATTATATTGAGAGAAGAGAGGTGTTGCAGCAGCTTTACCATCATAGGTTACCCAAGTACCATTATCGTACTCCGAAAAACCATCATACTGATATGCATTTATCCA
>CAIXTT010000276.1 GCA_903922455.1 uncultured Bacteroidota bacterium
AACTTCAATTTTACCAATTCAAATTTAATAGGGTTATATGGTTTTCCAAGTTCTGCTGTATAATCCATCTCATAGAAATACTCCGTATTATCTTTTTCCCAATACCGCAGCATAGCGGTATTTACAGATTGACTTACTTCATACCAAACCAATACGGAACGATGTTCGCTGTAGCCTAGCATGGGCCCAGATATGAGAAACGACTCTTGTTGTGCAAATCCATTTTTCATGGATACACCCATGACAATCGAAACTAATAGCAGAAACGCAATCGATCTTTTCATAATTCTATTTATAAAGATGTAAAAGTACAAAAATCAAAGAATTACGCAAATTTTCACCGCCATTCGATTCCTTATTAGTAAAAATTGAGGTGGATAATTGACAAACTAAATTTTTAAAACTACATTTCTTTACCACATAAATACTGGAACTCATCAAACTTACAGAGCACATATTCGAAATAATACTTACCTTAGTCTAGAATTATGAAATCTACAATTGCCAGCCTAATACTCCTCCTTAGTTTCTGTTTTAACCAATCAAACGCTCAAACATTTAGTGGTTTTGGAGGAGCGATTCCCGATAATGGACCAGCTGCGCTTTTCCCAATTACGGTAAGTGGGTTACCCACCACCATAGATTCTACTTTTGGATTTATTAAAGTGAGTCTCAATATTACGCATACCTATGATGCGGATCTGGACATTTGGCTTATTGCTCCTGACAGTACCTATGTAGAACTAAGCACTGGAAACGGTGGCTCAGGGAACAATTACTTCAACACCAATTTTTACGACACGGTACCAAATTTTATTGAAAATGGAAATGCCCCATTTGCTGGCTCTTATCGACCACAGGGTTTGTTAAATGATGTAAATAATACACAAAACCCCAATGGAGTTTGGAGGATTTATATTCGGGATACGCATCCTACCAACACGGGAGGTTTATTTAGCTGGAGTATTACATTTAGAAATAATCCTCCGAAGAGTAATCAGATTACTTCTTCCAATTTACCCATAATAAAAATAAACACTTTTGCTCAGCCCATTATTGATGACCCAAAAATTCCTGCACACATGCAAATCATTGATAATGGTCCGGGAGTGCGAAATTATGTTTCAGATTCAGCCAACATGTACAATGGATATATCGGTATTGAACTTCGCGGATCTTCTTCTCAAGGTTTTCCAAAAAAATCATTCGGAATTGAAACTTGGGACTCCTTAAACAATGATCTGGATACTTCTTTATTTGGTATGCCGAGTGAAAGTGATTGGATATTAAATGCCAATTATTCGGACAAATCATTCATGCGAAATGCATTGTCGTATGATCGATCGAGAGCGATGGGCTACTATGCTTCACGCATTCAATATTGTGAAGTAATTTTGAATGGAAGGTATATCGGCGTTTATATTTTCATGGAAAAAATTAAGCGTGATGCCGGAAGAGTTGATATTGCGAAGTTAACTCCGGCGGATACAACGGGGGATGATCTAACGGGTGGGTATATCCTAAAAATTGACAAAACTACGGGGTCGGCTGGCGGTGGTTGGACAACGCTTTACAATCCGCCTACAGGTGGCCCGAAGCCAGAAATTCAACATGAATATCCTGAAGTATCCGATATTTTACCAGTACAAGCTCAATATATAAAATCGTATTGCGATAGTTTTGAAATTGCTCTGAACGGAAGCAACTTTATGAATCCTGCTACAGGGTACCGTCATTTTATTGATGTAGCATCATGGGTAGATTACTTTATAATAAATGAATTTAGCAAAAGTGTAGATGGATATAGAATCAGCACATTTTTTTATAAAGACAAAAACAGCAATGGTGGATTGATGAAGATGGGACCGGTGTGGGATTATGATATTGCATGGGGAAATGCAGACTATAATGACGGCGATGTGACTTCGGGATATGCTTATCAATATGTTCATCCTTCCTCTGGTCAGCAAGTACCTTTTTGGTGGAACAAACTATTACAGGATCCTTATTTTAGAAACACATTACGTTGCCGATGGGATGATTTGCGTGCGAATATTTTGTCGACAACGGTGTTGCATAACTGGATTGATAGCATAGGTCTTTATTTAGATGAAAGTCAGATCCGAAATTTTGAAAGGTGGCCTATTTTAGGAGTGTATGTATGGCCAAATCCTTCGCCGATCCCTGCGGATTATGCTGGTGTAAAACAAGAATTGAAAAACTGGATTACGAATCGTTCCAATTGGCTTGATGCTAATATTCCGGGAATATGTTCTTTAGTTGGATTAGGGAATTTAAATGTAGCGCGTACTAACGTTATCGCCTATCCGAATCCTGCAAGTGAAAGTACGTGGTTGCTTTTGCCTGAAAATTTAAATGGATTAGCGCAATTAAGTTTTTACAATGAGCTAGGACAATTAATCGCTTCCGAAAAAATTACGATACAAGGAAAAGAACTTTTCATCGACCTGCAGCATTTGAACCAAGGAATGCATTTGATTGAATTGAGGCAGGGGAAGACGGTGTATCGGACGAAGTTGATGGTTGCTTACGAATAAAATTATTAGTGAATTGAATTTGTCGCTCGCTTATTGGGGCTGCTGGCTACTAGCCTTTTTGTTTAAGCCTAATCCCGATCGCTATTGGGAACGTTGACCGGTAAATAGCTAACCCCGAAGGGGTGAAATGATTATAGAAAAACAAACAATTAAAAAAGCAAAACCCCGAAGGGGTGACATTATTTGCAACGAAAAATTGCCAATCATTAATCGCGAAGCTTCGCGCGTGCCTGCTACATCGCTTTTGCTGTAGCTTGTGCCTCCGCTAAAGCTTCAGCGACATGCGGTCAGCGGAGCAAAGCAAGCAGGATCGTGTCAAATATATGTTAGGTTTAAAATATATTTTTCGGTGGTAATCCGATCGCATCATCGCGGCTTTATCATGTCACCCCTTCGGGGTTTTGGGTGGTGGGACATTGATTCGATTTCTATAATCATGTCATCCCTTCGGGATTTGTTTGCTACACAAAAAATCTGGAAGCTAGAGTTCCGAAGTTCAAAGGTTAGAAGCTAGAAGCAAGAAGCAAAAAAAATATCCGAAGTAATAATTTAAATAAAATACAAACTCGTTCCAACGAACCGTTAGTCCAGCTTCAACACTGCCAAGAAAGCTTCTTGTGGGATTTCAACAGATCCTACCTGACGCATACGTTTCTTACCTTCTTTTTGCTTTTCGAGTAATTTACGTTTACGAGAGATATCACCACCATAACATTTTGCAGTTACATCTTTGCGCAATGCTTTCACCGTTTCACGAGCGATAATTTTTGCTCCGATAGCTGCTTGAATAATAATTTCAAATTGCTGGCGAGTGATTAACTCTTTCAACTTCTCACAAATTTTCTTTCCAAAAGTGAAGGCATGATCGCGATGAATTAATGCAGAAAGTGCATCGACGGGTTCGCCGTTTAATTTAATATCCAAACGGACAAGATGACTTTGACGATAACCAATCATATGATAATCGAAAGAAGCATATCCTTTAGAAATGGACTTAAGCTTATCATAAAAATCAAAAACGATTTCAGCAAGTGGCATATTAAAAACCAATTCTACTCGATCGGTGGTAAGGTAACTTTGGTTTACAATTTCTCCGCGCTTATTAATACAAAGACTCATCACAGGTCCAACGAAATCGGCTTTGGTGATGATGGAAGCTTTGATATAAGGTTCTTCAATGCGATCGAGTCGGCTAGGATCGGGGAAATCGCTTGGGTTATTTACAATGAATTCGGTTCCGTTTAATAAATAAGCAAAATACGATACGTTAGGAACGGTGGTAATTACCGTCATGTCGAATTCTCGTTCCAGACGTTCCTGTATAATCTCCATGTGCAGCATTCCTAAAAATCCGCAACGGAATCCGAAGCCTAAAGCGGCAGAAGATTCTGGTTCGAAAGTGAGAGATGCATCGTTCAGTTGTAATTTTTCGAGGGAAGCACGAAGTTCTTCATACTCGTCAGTATCTACAGGATAAATTCCAGCGAATACCATCGGCTTCACGTCTTCAAATCCTTCGATGGCTGTAATGGTAGGTCGAGCGATATGCGTAATGGTATCACCCACTTTTACTTCCTTCGCGTTTTTAATTCCAGAGATGATATAACCTACATCACCGGTTTTTACAACATCGCGTGGCGATTTATCTAAACGAAGAATTCCAATTTCATCGGCATGATATGCAGAATCGGTAGAGACGAACTTCACATGATCTCCCGTTCTGATTTCACCATCCATCACTTTATAATATGCGATGATTCCACGGAAAGAATTATATACCGAATCGAAGATAAGTGCTTTTAAGGGTGCTGTTGGATCGCCTTTAGGAGCAGGAATACGAGTGACGATGGCTTCTAAAATTTCCAAAACGCCCATTCCAGTTTTCCCGGAGGCGGATAAAATCTCATCGCGATCACATCCTAAGAGGTCCACAATTTGATCCTTTACCAATTCAGGTTCGGCGCTAGGAAGGTCTATTTTATTTAAAATCGGGATGATCGTTAAATCATTCCCTAAGGCCAAATACAAATTAGAAATCGTTTGAGCTTGAAT
>CAIXTT010000277.1 GCA_903922455.1 uncultured Bacteroidota bacterium
TCAGGTGGAAGGAACGATTACGCAAGAAGCGATAGATCGATTATGCAAAGGAGTTAGCATTAGCATTGATGGCAAAGAGTATCGCACAGCCCCTGCTAAAGCGAGAATGATTGAAACTCCGGAATTACCTGAACGTAATCCTCCCATTCGGTTTAGAAAAACAGTTTCGGATTCTTGGTTAGAATTGGAATGGCTCTATTTCCATTTATTCTTTTAAAACAAAAAGATTTTTCACTTTCGTCGTCATTGATAAATCATGAACGCATCCATCTGCAACAACAACTTGAACTATTGATTCTTCCTTTTTATATTTGGTATCTTTCGGAATACCTCTATTTTCGAATGAAAGGAAAGAATCATCAGCAAGCGTATCGTTCTATTTCCTTCGAAAAAGAAGCTTATCAAAATGAGAATGATATGAATTATTTGAAAATCAGAAAACGATGGGCCTACCTTCGTTCCTAATAATTTTAATCTAATTTCCAATCCTTTTCGAATAAATCCCTCCCACTTACAAATAGTTCTATCTTTGTCCTTATGAATGCCACACCAGTCATCATTGTAAAGGACTTAAAAAAGACTTACGAAAAATTTGAAGCCGTAAAGGGTGTTAGTTTTGAAGTTTACGATAAAGAGATTTTTGGATTATTAGGTCCCAACGGTGCTGGAAAAACCACCACCTTAGAAATTATTGAAACGTTGCGTGAAAAAACTTCCGGTGAAGTTACTGTTTCAGGTTTCAGCATTGATCAACATCCCAATGAAATTAAAAAAATAATTGGAGTGCAGTTGCAAGCAGCAGGTTATTATCCCAGCTTAACTTTAACTGAGCTCATTGAATTGTTTGCTGGTTTGTATAATGCAGAAGTTGACCCCATGGAAATGTTAAAGCAAGTGGGCCTTGAAGACAAATACAAAGCGAAATTCAAAGAGTTGAGTGGTGGACAAAAACAAAGATTTAGTATTGCAACTACTTTAATCAATCAACCAAAAATTGTTTTTTTAGATGAGCCAACCACTGGGTTAGATCCACAAGCCCGAAGAAATTTGTGGGATTTAATTCGAAAAATCAGAGACAACGGAACTACAGTTGTAATTACTACTCATTATATGGATGAAGCCGAACAGCTCTGTGATCGAGTTGCGGTGATGGAAGCCGGAAAAATTATTGCTTTGGATGCACCGGATGCGCTCATCGATCAATTGGTCGCTACCGGATTTGAAAGAAAGAAGGAAGTGAAAAAAGCAAATTTGGAAGACGTATTTATTCATTTGACAGGACATGAGTGGCGCGAAGGGTGAATTGGTGAATTGGTGAATTGGCAGGTTGGTAAGTTGGTGGATCGAAAGCTAGAAACTAGAAGCTAGAAGCTCATCATAGCGTGAATAGAAATTATAGTCACAAAAATTAACTACGTACAAATAAATAAAAATTGAAAAATAATTATTCACAATACAGAGCCATGATGGCTATTGCTCGAGCGAGTTTTAGGTCTATTATGCGAAGTCCATCGGCGGTGGTTTTTACCTTGCTATTTCCATTGATTTTTATTTTGGTTTTTGGATTTATAAATGGCGGAGGCATGCGATTAGATGTTGCTTTAGCTGGAGAAAGTGATTTAAAAAATCCAGTTTTTGATAGCATTGCTAGTATGCAAGGAATTCATTTAGTTCCTGGATTAACGAAAGTAGAGATTGATCACAATTTACAGAAAGGAGATATTGATGCCATCATCAACATACAAAAAAGGTTAGCGGACAATACCCTTTCGTATAGCGTTGAAGTCACAACGAACATGGCATCGCGCGAGAAAGGAATCATTATTCGATCGATGTTAGAACATTTGGTGGACAAAGCGAATTTGCGAGCTGCGGCAATGGAAAGGCCAATGGTTGTTTTAAGTTCGAAAGAAATTCAGGTTCGAGAATATAAAACGATTGATTTTATTTTACCAGGACAACTTGGATTTTCACTTCTTAGTTCGGGTGTATTCGGAACAGCATTTGTGTTCTTTAATTTAAGACAAACTTTAGTGATTAAAAGATTTTTCGCGACACCAATCCGTAAACCTTTTATCGTGATGGGAGAAGCCATCAGTAGACTTGTATTTGCTCTCTTAGGAGCTGCATTTTTGATATTAGTTGGCTATTTGGCTTTTGGATTTACCCTCATTCATGGATTTGCCACCTTCGCCACGATGCTCTTTTTGTCAGCCTTAGGACTAATTGTCTTTATGGGTTTTGGCTTTGTGGTATCTGGAATTGCTAAAAGTGAGAGTACGATTCCGCCCTTAGCAAACATTGTCACCCTACCCCAATTTCTGCTTTCTGGCACTTTTTTCGGGATCGAAAATTTTCCCGAATGGCTCCAGCCCATTTGTAAAATATTGCCTCTCACCTACTTAAATGATGCAATGCGCTTGGTTGCATTTGAAGGAGCGGGGTTGTGTGACATCCTTATTCCGCTCGCTGTTATTTCAGCATGGGGTATTTTGATTTATGCATTAGCCGTTAAATTTTTCCGTTGGGAATAAATGACGGAATGACATTAACTTTGCACAGGCATTCTAATTGATAGTCCGGAAGTGTAAAACAAAAAGCAGGAACAATCGTTTCTACTAATAACTAGAAAAATTAAAAACTGAAAAAGCCATGATGGGAATTTATTTGATTGTAATTGCATTTATGATTATTGGTTGGCTAGTAAATCGTCAATTAAAAAGCAAGTTTGAAAAATATTCACAAACACCAATTAGTTCGGGGTTAAGTGGGCAACAAATTGCCGAGAGAATGTTGCGTGATCATAATATTCACGATGTGAAAGTAATTTCAGTAGAGGGTAGATTAACGGATCACTACAATCCACTTGACAAAACAGTAAATTTAAGTCACGACGTTTACTATGGAAAAAATGCGGCTGCTGCTGCCGTTTCTGCACATGAGTGTGGTCATGCTGTACAACATGCGCGTGCATACAGCATGCTACAACTACGTTCTGCATTAGTTCCTGTAGTAAGCTTTGCTTCTAAATGGGTGCAATGGGTGTTACTTGCGGGTATATTACTAGTGAATATATTTCCAAGCTTATTGTTGATTGGAATCACATTATTTGCTGCAACTACCGCATTTAGTTTTGTCACTTTGCCTGTTGAATTTGATGCAAGCAAACGTGCGTTGGTTTGGTTAGAAAGCGCAAAAATCACTACTTCACAAGAGCATGAGCAATCGAAAGATGCCTTGTGGTGGGCGGCTATGACCTATGTTGTTGCAGCACTTGCGGCTTTGGCTACTCTGATGTACTATGTATTAATATACATGAGAAGAAACTAAAATAATTAAACAAAAAGAATTTAAAAGGCGGCGAATCAATTCATCGCCTTTTTTTATCGCTGACATTTATCAATCAAAACCAAAATTATTATTTACTAATTTCGCTCCATGAATCTACCGCAACCAATTATAGATCGCGTGAAGCTGCTTGAGGAGAAATACACAGCCATGGGGCAGGATTTAATTTCTTACCTAGATGGACTTTTGTATACTGATGTATGTACCTACTGGGACTATATTCATATCGATACTTTACTTAGTCTTCAACAGCCCCGCACTAAATTTCCAGATGAAGAAGTGTTTATCATGTATCATCAAGTGACGGAGTTGTATTTTAAATTGGCTCTACATGAATTGCAACAAATCGTTGATAAAGGTCCGGATGCTATATTTATGGCTACCCGACTTCAACGTGTGAATCGATATTTCGCAGTGCTCACCAGTTCGTTCGATATTATGGGCGATGGAATGGAACGCGAGCAGTTCCAAAAATTCAGAATGAGTTTATTGCCTGCTAGTGGATTTCAAAGTGCACAATATCGCACAATAGAAATTTATGCAACTGATTTTATTCGACTCGTAGATAAAGATGTTCGTGATTCATTTGAAGGAAAGAATTCCTCTCTAGAAGAAATGTTCGAACATATTTATTGGAAAACGGGAGCCACTGAGTTATCGACAGGAAAGAAAACGCTTACTCTTCGACAATTCGAAGAAAAGTATTCGAAGCAACTCATTGAAACTGCACAACGATTACAAACAACCAATATGTGGGCTATTTTTAAATCGTTGCCACAAGCTGATCAAGATCGTGATGATTTACGCATTGCCATGAAGCAGTTGGATGTAAACGTAAATATTAATTGGCCATTGGTACATTATCGATCGGCAGCAAAATATTTACAAGCGAATCCAGCCGACATTGCAGCAACAGGAGGAACAAACTGGCAAAAATACCTTCCTCCCCGTTTTCAAAAAAGAATTTTCTATCCTGAACTTTGGAGTCAAGAAGAAATAGACAACTGGGGCAAAGGTTGGGTGGACGAAGTGTTCGCGAAGTAAATTGCCGCGCCCAGAAGTCTGTCCAAAGGACTGTACTTCTGGGGTAAATTGGTAAAATTGGTAATCAGATAGCTACAGGTAGGTAAATATCTTTGCTCTTCAATTTTAATGGAGTGAAGTTCATTTGGTCTGTGCTCAGGTTAAACCATTAAATTTTTGTGATAACTTAGACTTTTATTGCCTACTTTTTAATGTTTTTAATTCCCACATTAATTTTTTAGAATTGATTATCAAGTAAATATGGCTTTATTTGAATTCGTAAACTGGTTTATGTTATAAACTACTTTATATTTGCAGAATACAAAAAACAACATGAAAAAAATCATTTATTCATTAATCACGGCTCTACTTCTAGTAGGCACTTATCAAGAAGTTGCTGCACAAGCAGGAAAAGATGTTCCAACTGAAAAAACACGTAGGTTCTTAGTTCGCTACCTTGGTTCCTTGGATACAGCAAAAACGTATGAAACTAAGGCTAATTTATTAAGAGGAATTGAAATGGTTGCGAATGCATCCAAATCAGATTGGATTTCTCAATATCATGCTTCATTTCAAAATGCTGTGCTTTCAATAGAGAAAAAAGATACTGCTGAAGCAAGTAGGATGTTGAACAAAGCAGAAGAGTTTATCAAAACGGCTAATTCTATTCAACCGAATGAATCAGAAATTGTTTTATTAAGAGCAATGATTAACGGAATGCGTATTGGACAGAATCCATCACTTGGAGCCGCATTAGGTCCAGATGTGATGAAAGGATATGCAGAAGCAAAAAAATTGAATGCAGAAAATCCTCGTGTGTATTTAGTATTAGGTGAATCGTATATGTATATGCCAGAAGAAGCAGGTGGCGGAATGAAAGTAGCAAAAGCCAATTTAGAAATTGCTTTGAAGAAATATGAAAACGAAAAACATGATGATCCAGCATGGCCAACTTGGGGAAAAGATCGTGCACTGCAATTACTAGCTGAAATAGAAAGCAAAAAATAATGATCCCCGGAAGAGTACAAAAAAATTCGAGTTATTGATAACCTCACTCTTAGCGCCTAAAAAGCAAACAAATGGAAAATGACAAATCAACAATGAGCAATCAGGAAAGTTTGCGCATTATTCAGTCGATGATTGAATCGACTAAACAAGATTTACATGATAATGGATCATGGTTCTTACTCTGGGGATGGTTAGTCTTTTTAGCCTGCGCTATCCATTTTATCCTGCTGCAATTCAACTATGATCAACCACAAATAGCGTGGATGCTGATGCCTTTGGGCGGTTTAATCAGTTTTATCAAGGGAATGCGTGAAGAAAAATCACAAAAAGTAAAAACATATGTAGATGCATTTATGAAACATGTATTAGTAGCATTTATCGTTTCCCTCTTTATCGTCCTCGGATTTATGCCACAACTTGGATTGAATACATATCCTCTTATTATGATGGTGTATGGTTTCTGGCTCTACATTAGCGGCGGTGTCATCAATTTTCGCCCGCTTCAAATAGGAGGTATAATAAACTGGGCCCTTGCCATTACCGCCTTCTTTGTTGGATTTGAAATACAATTGGCCTTGTTAGCTGCGGCCGTGTTGCTTGGGTATATTATTCCGGGATACATCCTAAAAAGCCGCTACGAACAAGCTTTTAAAGCTTCTCCGGTAGCAACGGAAAATTATGTTTAACGAACTAAATCCTTTATTGCATCAACAGTTGCGCCTATCGGTAATTTCTTTACTGATGAATGTAAAGGAGGCTGACTTTACATATATCCGTGAGAAAACAGGTGCAACGGCAGGTAACTTGAGTGTGCAGATTAACAAATTGGCAGAAGCAGAATATCTACAAGTAAAGAAAAGTTTTAAAGAAAATTATCCGTTGACTACTTGTTCAGTTACCTCGAAAGGAAGAAAAGCATTTGAAGAATATGTATCTTCTTTGCAAGAATATTTAAAGCCAACGAAGTGATTAAATCCTTCAACATAATTTCTTTTTTAAACACTAGAGGCACAAAAGAGCACTAGAGAACACAAAAAATCTAAACTTTGTGTTCTCATAAGTTATCCAAAATTCACAAGGCGAAGGGCTAGAAAAAATTAAATTCTAAAGTGCACTTTTGTGCACTTTAGTGGCCTCTAGTGTTAAAATTTGCGCTTTGTTGTACTAAAAAATTATTATTTAACTGAATACTTTTCTTTATACCGACGGTAAAGCTCTTTTTGATAATTATCCAAATCAATCATTCTACCTTGGATAAACGCCATCTCCACTTTATTTCCAGTCATGTCTAATGCATCACCCGATGAAATAAATAACGTTGCGTCTTTTTCATCTTCTAGCGACCCACAACTTTTATCAATTCCCAAAATTTGCGCTGATGATAACGTGATGCATTGCAAGGCTTCTTCTTTTGACAAACCATATCCTGCCACTGTTCCCGCTTGAAATCCCAAATTGCGCTGTTGCCAA
>CAIXTT010000278.1 GCA_903922455.1 uncultured Bacteroidota bacterium
ACAGGAGCACATGAAGCACGCAAAGGATATTTTGAAGTAGTAAATGGCGGCACTATTTTTTTAGATGAAGTAGCTGAATTACCCCTCATGACACAAGTGCGTTTATTGCGCGTATTAGAAACGGGAGAGTTTATTCGCGTTGGCTCCAGCAAAATGCAAAAAACCAATGTGCGTGTAGTAGCCGCATCCAATGTGCTATTAACCGAAGCCATCGAAAGAGGGAAATTTAGAGAAGATTTATACTATCGACTAAATACAGTTCCCATTCATGTTCCGCCATTGCGTGATCGAAAGGGAGATATCTTTTTACTATTTAGAAAATTTGCGGCCGACTTCGCCGATAAATATAAAATGCCGGTAATTCATCTTTTACCAGAAGCACAGCAATTGTTGATTAACTACCGCTGGCCAGGCAATGTTCGACAGTTAAAGAATGTGACAGAGCAACTTTCCATCTTAGAAAAAGAAAAAGAAATTACACCTGAAGTACTTTTAAAATATTTACCGAACAATGACAACAATTCCATGGCGATGGTATTGAAAGATGTGACCAATAGTAACGGTGAATTTACAGAGCGAGAAATGTTATATAAAGTGCTTTTCGAAATGAAAAAAGACTTGACCGATTTGAAAAAAGTAGTTTCGGGTATTATGTCGGGGAATACCAATACGCTGAAAGATCAAACGCATTTTGAACACGAATCATACGACAATGAAGACGACAACTTCATAGATACCGAGCCGGGAGTTAGGCTTTCTACAAAGGCAATTAAGATTGACGCACATGAATCCTTTGCGGATGAAACCTTGTCGCTTTCCGACAAAGAAAAAGAAATGATTAGTAAAGCGCTCGACAAATACAAAGGCAAGAGAAAAGATGCTGCAAAAGAATTAGGTATTTCGGAGCGCACTTTATATCGTAAAATAAAAGAATACGAGATCAACGGATGAAAAAAATATTCCACTTTAGCTTTGTTGTGATGCTCGCCTTTTTGTCGGGTTGTGGGATGTATTCCTTTTCCGGTGCATCCATCTCACCAGAAGTAAAAACATTTTCGGTGCAATATTTTGCGAACCGCGCAACCTTAGTACAGCCTACCTTAAGTCAGGCTTTTACCGAAAGAATTAAAGATCGGTTCATCTCACAAACCTCTTTGAGGCAAGTCGATCGCGATGGAGATATTCAATTTGAAGGGTATATCAGCGACTACCGTGCACAGCCTGTTGCGATCCAAGGCACCGAGACTGCTGCATTAAACCGCCTAAGTATTAGCGTACTGGTAAAATTTACCAATACGAAAGATGCTACACAAACTTTTGAAAGTACTTTTACACGCTATGCCGACTATGACAGTCAGAAAAGTTTAGCGGAAGTAGAGTTAACTTTGATTGATGAAGTGAGTAAGCAATTAGTAGACGACGTATTTAATAAATCTGTGAGCAACTGGTAATGACAAAAGAAGAATTTTTATCACTGATACGTACACCTGATGAGGTCATTCATCAGCGACCTGAGGCTATTTCCTCGTTGGTAAAGGAATTTCCTTATTGTCAGGCATTGCGTTACTTCTATTTATTGCAATTACATGGACAAAATCATATTTCTTACGCACAGCAATTAAAATTAAGTTCGGCGTATGCTCCCGACAGAAAACGTTTGCACCAGTTGATTCATCCTGAATTAATGATGCACGACTCGGTGGCTTGGAATGAAAACATCGCCTTAGAAAATGAAGGGATGATTGATACTTCCAATGAGAAGCAAGAAGTTTCTTCCATTGACATTGTTGATATTCCAACCGATGAAACCATCGGCACCAATCAAAATCATCCAGCCGAAATCAGTGAAGAGACACCTTTCTATTCTTCTGAAATTCCATCTCCAAAAGCAATTGAAGAAGAGACGAAAGAAGTGCAAAGTGAAGAAGATGCTATTTCAGCAGAGGAAATTGTTATTCAACGTTTGAAAGAATTAAATATTTGGACCGAACCGGAAACCATTTCACCAAAAGTAGAAGTGAATTTTCTTGAAGAGGAAGACGAAGTCCAAAGCGAGGAGGGACAGTCCCGATTGCTATCGGGTGAGAAAGAGGAATTGCTGGCCTCGAGAGCCTCAGCCAGCGAAGAAAAACAGTCCCGATTGCTATCGGGTGAGAAAGAGGAATTGCTGGCCTCGAGAGCCTCAGCCAGCGAAGTACAGAGCGAGGAAACAATTTTAGTTCCGCATGGGATGATTGAAGAAAATGATGATCCTGATTTAGAAGCGGAAATTGAAGAGTTAGAGCGGTTAGCAGCAGAAAAAAATGAAGTAGTAGAGAAAGAAACGAAACATGCCGCTACAACAGAAAAAGAATTAGATCCGATTGAAGAATTAATTTTAGAAAATATTGTTACTTCACAAGTCAACAGTTCTGATTATTTTTCAGAGGAGAAACAGGATGTAATTACTTCAGATGAACCGGAAGATGAGAATTTATCAGAGGGGAATTTAGAAGATAATCCCACTCTTGTAAAAGCAATTGAGACTCCAACTGATCCTATCCCCCATCAACCGGGAGAAGTACATTCGTTTGCAGAATGGTTACATCTGAATCAAAAATCGGATTCGAAAAAAGAAGAGAAAGTAGAAAACAAAGAATTAACAGTTCGGTCCGAAACTCCTATTCCTGCTGCACAACCATCTCCAAAAATAGTTGAACAAAGACCTATCGTTTCTGAAAAAGAAACAACACTGATTCCAACAGCAGAAGTAAAAAATTCGATAGAAGAAATAAAAAACGAAGAACTAGGAGAAAAAACAATTACTGATCCAGCAGTGAGTAGTCCTAAAATGTTGTATGTAAAATCAACATCTTCTCAACCATCCACCACTCCGGCTGAAAAAATTCCATTTAGTACTATTTCCAACACGCCTGTAGATACAGACCCAAACTTAATTCCGCCCAAAAAGCCCATCCCGGATCCTTCCTTAGTAGATACGGATCCACCTAAAAGTAAGGTGCCTGCCGACCAGTTAATCGATAAATTCATCAAGCAAGAACCCAGGATTACCCCATCCAAAAGCGCTTTTTATAGTCCGATAAACATGGCCAGGCGAAGTATTATTGAATCGGACGATATCGTAAGTGAAACATTAGCAAATATTTACGCGCAACAAGGGAATTTTCAAAAAGCAATTTCATTCTATACGAAATTAAGCTTGAGATTCCCCGAAAAAAGCCGTTACTTTGCAGCCCTTATTAAAGAATTAGAGAATAAATTAAATACTTGAGCTTAAACCATGTTCACACTCGTACTTGTCCTCATTATTATTGTTAGCTTCCTACTTGGAATCGTTATTTTAGTACAAAACTCTAAAGGCGGAGGTTTATCATCTGGCTTTGCTGCTTCTAACCAAATTATGGGTGTGCGCAAAACCACCGATTTCCTTGAAAAATTAACTTGGGGATTTGCTATCTCGATGTTGGTGCTAGCCATCATTGGTAATTTCGTAATTCCAAGAAATACTGGTACGAACAATGCATCGATCATTGAAGATCAGATTCAAAATGTTCCTGCAGCACAAGCTCCAGCTACTGCTGCACAACCTGCAGCCCAACCAGGCGCGCAACCTGCTCCAGCAGGTGGACAGCCTACTGCAGCTCCAGCTCAATAAAATATTCCACTGACAGGTTGTCCAACAATTTGTCAGAGAAATGCTGTCAATTGACCTATACTAGGAAGAATTGACAGCATTTTTGATTTAAAGACTCGTGGCACAATTGCTGTTAGTTATTTTACAGGGAGAAAATCCCTTCAATAATTCATTTAACAAATCCTTAAATAAACTCAAGAAAAATGAGCAAAGTAAGCATCAAACCATTAGCAGACCGAGTGATCGTTGAAGTATCACCAGCTGAAGAGAAAACCGCTAGCGGACTTATTATCCCTGACACCGCAAAAGAAAAGCCTCAAAAAGGAACTGTAGTTGCTGTAGGAGAAGGTAAAAAAGACGAGCCGATAACAGTAAAAGTAGGTGACACCGTTTTATACGGAAAGTATGCAGGAACCGAAATTAGCGTAGACGGAAAAGAATTTTTAATCATGCGCGAATCCGACATTTTCGCAATTATTTAATTGAATCAATCAACCTTTAAAATCAAAAAAAACTAAAATAATTATGGCAAAAGAAATCTCTTTTAACCTAGAAGCACGTGATGCTTTGAAGCGTGGTGTTGACGCATTAGCAAATGCAGTGAAGGTGACATTAGGTCCTAAAGGACGTAATGTAATTATCGATAAAAAATATGGCGCTCCAAGTATCACTAAAGATGGTGTTACTGTTGCAAAAGAAATTGAATTAAAGCATCCCGTTGAAAACATGGGCGCTCAAATGTTGAAAGAAGTTGCTTCAAAAACAGCAGATGTTGCTGGTGATGGAACTACTACAGCAACAGTATTAGCACAAGCTATTGTTACTGCTGGATTGAAGAACGTTGCTGCGGGTGCAAATCCAATGGATTTAAAACGTGGTATCGACAAAGCGGTTTTAGCTGTTGTAGATAGCTTGAAAAAAATGAGCAAGAGTGTTGGTGACGACATTCAGAAAATTGAGCAAGTAGCAACCATCTCTGCTAACAACGATAGCGAAATCGGAAAGTTGATTGCGCAAGCGATGGAGAAAGTGAAGAAAGAAGGTGTTATTACTGTTGAAGAAGCAAAAGGAACAGAAACTACAGTGACTGTAGTAGAAGGAATGCAATTCGATCGTGGATACATCAGTCCGTACTTCGTGACGAACGCTGATAAAATGGAATCAGTTTTAGAAAGTCCATACATTTTACTTTACGACAAAAAAATCAGTAACATGAAAGAATTGTTACCGGTGTTGGAGAAAGTTGTTCAGTCTGGTCGTCCGATGTTGATCATTGCTGAAGACGTAGACGGAGAAGCATTAGCTACTTTAGTTGTAAATAAATTACGTGGATCATTAAAAATTGCTGCAGTGAAAGCTCCAGGATTTGGTGATCGTCGTAAAGCGATGATGGAAGATATCGCCATTCTTACTGGTGGAACTGTAATCAGCGAAGAGCGTGGATTCAAATTAGATGCTGCTGACTTAACCATGTTAGGTTCTGCTGAAAAAATTAGCATCGACAAAGACAATACTACTATTGTTAATGGTGCTGGTGAAAAGAAAGATATCACTGCACGTGTGAATCAAATCAAAGCACAAATTGAAACGACGACTAGCGATTACGATAAAGAAAAATTACAAGAGCGCTTAGCTAAATTAGCAGGTGGTGTTGCTGTTCTTTATGTGGGTGCTGCTACTGAAGTGGAGATGAAAGAGAAGAAAGATCGTGTGGATGATGCATTGCATGCTACGCGTGCTGCGGTGGAAGAAGGAATTGTACCAGGAGGTGGAGTTGCTTACATCCGTGCTATTGCAGCGTTAGAGAAAATGAAAGGAACGAATGATGATGAGACTACAGGGATCAGCATCGTGAAACGTGCTTTAGAAGAGCCGCTTCGTCAAATTGTTTCGAATGCAGGAATGGAAGGATCTATCGTGGTACAAAAAGTACGCGAAGGAAAAGATGACTTCGGTTATAATGCTCGTACCGATGTGTACGAAAACATGTTGAAAGCTGGAGTTATTGATCCTACTAAAGTAACACGTGTTGCTTTAGAGAACGCTGCTTCTATCGCTGCGATGTTGTTAACTACAGAGTGTGTATTAAGCGACATTAAAGAAGACAAGCCTTCGATGCCACAAATGCCAGGTGGTGGAATGGACGGAATGTACTAAAATTTAAATTCAAAGAAT
>CAIXTT010000279.1 GCA_903922455.1 uncultured Bacteroidota bacterium
CAAAATCCTGAGAACTTACTTAGGATAAAAGACACGCATTTCGGGTTTAGTAAATGATCCCTGTAGAGCAATCTGCGGGGATTTTTTATGGACGATACTAGATGCTGGATACTCGATACTCGATTCAGGACACTATAGCATTGGACATCGAGTATCAAGTATCGGATATCGAGCATCAATTATCGGAAATCGAGCATCGAACATCGGAAATCGAATATCAAGTATCGGAAATCGAGCATCCAGAATCCAGAATCGAGTATCGGATATCGAACGGTAAACACTTATAGTCGTTTAAATACGAGTAATAAGAAATTAACATGGAGCTTTGCAAAAAAAAATATGGTCAATTTTAAAAAATTAGTAATCTGGAATGAAAGTCTATTGCTTACTAAAGAAATTTATAAATTAAGTGCTGATTTTCCACGTGAAGAAAAATATGGATTGACTAGTCAAATAAGAAGGGCAGCTGTTTCAATCCCATCAAACATTTCAGAGGGAACCTCTAGAAAGTCTAGGAAAGAATTTTCACACTTTCTTGATATTGCTTTGGGCTCTAGTTATGAATTGGAAACACAGTTAACTATTGCTCAAGAATTAGGGATATTGAAAATTTCTGAAATTATCATAATCTTAAATAAATTGAACAAAATCCAAGGTTCAATCAGCTCATACAATAAAAAATTGCTTTTAGACTCAGGAAAAGGCAAACTGAATTGAGCGGACACACTAAATTGTATAATTAAGCAAGGTCAAACCTACTTCCATCAAGTATAGGAGGTCAAACATCGAGCATCGAGTATCGGAAATCAAGTATCGAGCATCGAGTGTCGGATATCTAGTATCGGAAATCAAGAATCGAGCATCGAGTATCGGAAATCAAGGATCCAGCATCGAGTATCGGAAATCAAGAATCCATCGAAAGTCTAGTTGCTTGACAAATAATTCCATTTTTTTTACCGAAATTTGCAATATACCCTACTCATCATGTCTGTACTCATTGCGCCTTCAGTTCTATCAGCCGATTTCGGAAATCTCGAAAGAGATGTTAAAATGATAAATGATAGCAAAGCCGATTGGTTTCATGTGGATGTGATGGATGGAGTTTTTGTTCCTAATATTTCCTTCGGATTTCCCGTGTTGAAAGCTGTAAAAAAACATGCTCGCAAACCACTAGATGTACATTTAATGATCGTAAATCCTGATCAGTATTTGGCTGCATTTGCCGATGCAGGTGCCTCTATCATTTCAGTCCACTATGAAGCCTGCACACACTTACATCGCACGATTCAAAAAATGCGTCAATTAGGAATTTTAGCAGGTGTAGCGATTAATCCGCACACACCCGTTTCTGTTTTATCAGAAGTGATTGCTTCGATAGATGTGGTGGTACTAATGTCGGTGAACCCCGGCTTTGGAGGTCAAAGTTTTATTCGAAATACATTTAGAAAGACCGAAGACTTAAAAAACTTGATCATTCAGAAGAACTCTGGCGCTAAGATTGAAATTGATGGCGGTGTTGATTTAAAAAATGCATCGGAATTAGTGCGTTGTGGAGCCGATATTTTGGTAGCAGGAAATACGGTGTTTAGTTCAACTTCTCCTTCTAATACCATTGCGATCTTGAAAGAAACGTCGACACATACAGCGTAATAAATTCACAACCAATTTTTGCATAGCTGCAATTCATTTTCATAAGGCGCAAAGTTTTTGCTTAATCTTTTCAAAGGTATTCAAGGCGAAAAACCAAGTATTAGGTCTTAAGTTATTTAATCTAAAGAATTGTTCTCTGAGCTCTCCGCGAAAAACTCCGTGTACTCTGTGGTAAATGAAAATCTTAAAAGAAAATAGATTTCAAACTAATCCGCCACATAATCACTCAAATACTCGAAGTGAGGCATCAATTTTCCATCTTTCGTAATACTGGCTCTTTCAATCAGACCATCATCCTCTCCAACTAAAAAGGGAACGACTCTTTCCAATAAATGCTTTCCAAATCCATCTGAAGCATCTCTAGGTAACTCACACGGCAAATTATCTATTGACATTACCGTTATGGTACTCGGAGCAAAAGCTTCATCAATTTGCTCTGTATTGGGATTGTAACCATAAAACTTATCATCAATCGTAGTCGCTTTTGTGGTTGATGGAATACTTCCATTTATATCGCAGGTCACGTCAGCGATCACACTTATATGAAACTTCGGGTTGCGCATTTGTTCAACTGTAAATAATGCGCGTGCTTTAGGATCCCAAAATGTGCAATGAATTAATAGATCACAAAAGCTGGCAAAAGAATTTCCGGTTGCAAAATGACAATCATATTTTTCAGGATGATGATGAAATGCAGATTTACTAAAATCGGATCCATCTTTTGCTCTATAATAATCTTCTGAATGCAACTGCACATACACCGGTTCACGAAAAGAATAGTTTAAAAATTCAAATGCCGTTACTTTTCGAATTCCCAATACACCTAAAGTTTCCATAGCTCCATTGGCCACTCTCCCTCCTCCAGTAACTACTATTTTAATATTGGGTAAATTTATTCTTTCTAATTCCTTAAACACTTCTTTTTTATCATGACAAAGATGGGCGGGCTTGAGGTTAAAAAGCCCATATTTTAAACCATAGGCCATAATGCCATTGTAGGCTCCTACCACTCCTGCAAATCGACCAAAGCCAATTACACGATTCTCTTGCATATCCACCAAACACTCATAGTCGATGAGTTGAATTTTCTTTGCTAGAATATTCCTTAGCAAATCTCGATTGTGTTTTTGCTTCTTGATGGTATGCGAAAAGAATAAGTACTTTTTCCCTTCCATTAAAAATTTTGCCGGTACTTCTTTTACACCAATAAGTATATCACAGTCCGACAAATCTTCTTGCAACGGAATGGCATGCATTTTATATTCTTCGTTCGTAAAACAACGATAATCGCATGGCTGAACCACTAAAGATACATTTGGAAACTCTTTCAGCAAATCTCTACACTGCAAGGGAGTAAAAGCAACTCTTTTGTCGCGGGGAATTTTCTCTTCACGTATCAGTCCAATTTTCATGAGGCAAAAATAGGGTAAATGCAGCCAATTATTCTATGAAAACAACATATTTTCTTACTTAAATGATCAAATTAACCTTTAAAACAACCGTGTTCATCTTCTTCTATTACACTAACAAAATCACTCAATAATTTAATAGGATTCTTTGTTGGATAGTTATCCCAATTCAAGCTGGCTCTCATCCAAAATATTTTCCAAATTAACTGTCTTTTAATAAAGGTCGCTTTTGCAAAATCATACTGGTGATAAATTTTAGGTTGATCCCACTGAGGTCTAATTTCAAACACAAAAACATTTTGTTTTTCAATTCTATATCCAATATCTAATTTTCTACGTATGTGTTCTGGCGGACGATTTCTAGATAAATATCCTTCCATCGTTTCAATAATTTCCAGCATTTCAGTTGCATTAAATCCCATCTTATTTATTATGATTTTATATTTCGTCTATCCAGTTCCCTTTGAAAACGTCGGGCATTAAATAGATGCTGAGTATAATTCTTTGCGAAAGAATGATATCCCGAAAAATCTTCCCGGGCACAGAAGAACATAAAATCGTGTTTGGTATAATTCAGAACTGCATCTACGGAGGAAATAGCGGGCATGCAAATAGGTCCCGGAGGCAATCCAGTGTATAAATAAGTGTTATAAGGAGAATCGATTTCTTTATGTTCATTGAGTACTCTTCGAATGGTAAAGTCGCCCGAAGCATAAACCAAAGTAGGATCAGCTTCTAATTTCCAGCCTTTCAAGTATCGATTCATGTAAACGCCTGCAACGAGAGGTTTCTCATCATTTTTTCGAGTTTCCTTATCTACGATGGATGCCAAAACACATACTTGTGTTTGGGTTAATCCTATGTTTTTAGCTTTTTCTTTTCGTTGCGTAGTCCAAAACTTTTTATACTCGACACTCATTCGCTCAAAAAATTCTTCGGCAGAAGTATTCCACTTAAATTCATACGTATTCGGAATCATTAAGCATAAACTATTTTCTTCTGTTAATCCGTATTTTTTCAAATAAGCTTCGTCTTTAAAAAGATAAGCGATAGATGCAGAATCCGCTTCAATTTTACCTCCTACGGCTCCTGCTAAATCGTAACTAGTTCTGAGATTGCTAAAAGTTAATCGAATGGGAATTTGCTTTCCTGATCTTAATAAAGTAACAATTTCCTTATTACTCATTCTATTCTTCAACTGATACTTTCCCGTTTTCACATTAGAAGAATAATTCATTTTTTGAGCCACCCACCTAAAAGCTTCTGTGTCGTCCACTAAGCCCTCTTCTTTTAAATAAAGCACTACATCATCAATGGTAGAACCAGTAGGAATGTAAATTATTTGATCTTTTTTAGTGTTGAAATCATTGGGCGCAAATATTTTTTGATACAATTCCCAGCATAAAATTATAGTGGAAAGAAAAATCACAGCACCGAATGCTTGTAAAAAACGCTTTCCCCCTCTACTCATTTTACTTTTATTCTTTGCCACTGAATTTCATTTTAATTGTTGTAGTGCTGCCTTGGCTTGTTGATTCAATGGATTTATTATCAATACACGCTGAATGGATTGAATCGCCATGGGTTTATTGTTTTCCATCATATAGGCATTGGCTTTGTTTAACAAAGCTAATTCATAATCGGGATCCAATTTCAGCGCTTTATCGAATAACGAATGTGCCAATTTAATATTTCCTTCTACGGCTAAAATAAAATAACCCAAGTTACAATAGCCAGGCGAAAAGTAGGGATGCTCTTTTATGAGCAAATTAAAGAGTTCTTTTGCTTTTGATTTATCTCCCGTAATAGCCAATTCATTGGCAAATTTATTTGTAAACTCTGCTGATAATGGCGCTAATTGATAAGCATTTTTGAACCAAAGGATCGCACTTTTTGAATTGCCCATCGTTTGATATGATTCTCCGATTCGATAGGATGTCCAGGCATCTCTATTGTCTAATGATGGCTTATTTAATTTCTTGAGCAAACTTGGAATACGTTCAACGTAATTTGCAATGAGAGCTGAATTTACTTTTAAATAAGCGATCTGAATCAATTGATGAATATTTTTTTCTAAAGAAACTTGCGTATTGTCACTTACATATTTTAGTGCCGAGTCGAGTAAGCTTTTATTCATACCAAATTTTTCCACATAATTGATATA
>CAIXTT010000280.1 GCA_903922455.1 uncultured Bacteroidota bacterium
GCAATTTTGCAGATGAGTTTTAAATCGAAAGGAGCTTTTTCATGTTTTGCCATGACTACCTCTGTAAACGGAGTTTTGCTCTCGTATTTTAACCCTAGAGTCGCCATTCCTTTAATGGTGAATTTGCAGGTTTCTCCTGTTACTGTAAATCCTTCTACCTGCTCAGGCATTAAATTTCCAATATTTTTGAAGTCGCCAAGGAAATTATAAATTTCTTCCGCTTTTTGATTAACAATCACTTTTTCACTTTCTATTCTAGTCATCTCTTTACACCCTAAATTGCTAAAATATTTTGAATAAATATTATCCGTTGGCCTTCCAGATTTCTGGTTTCTTTCTCCATGCTTCCAACAAAGGAAGTTCTTCTTTACGCACATAACCTGTAGCGATGGCTTGCTTAATAAGAACATCGTAGTTACTCAATGAATACCATGGACAAGCAGCCTTTTTAAAATTCTCAGCAGCATTTTCAAATCCGTAGGTGAAAATAGATACTAAGCCTTTCACTAAAACATTATTCTTTCTCAATTCCTCAACGGCTTTTAGACTACTTCCTCCTGTGGAAATCAAATCTTCAATTACTACTGCTGATTGGTTAGGTTGTACTTCTCCTTCGATGGTATTTTGTCGGCCATGTTCCTTTGGATTTGGTCGAATATATACGAAAGGTAAGCCCATCGCTTCCGCAACTAATGCGCCTGGAGCAATGGCGGCCGTGGCAACTCCTGCGATGATGTCGGGTCGGCCAAACTTGCTTTCAATCAACTTTACAAGCTCTTGACGGATAAAAGTTCTAACCCGAGGATACGAGAGTGTAATCCGATTATCACAGTAAATGGGTGATTTCCAGCCAGAAGCCCAAGTAAAAGGCTGGTCAGGCTGCAATTTAATCGCTTTGATTTGAAGCAGTAATTCGGCTACTTTTGATGCGGTATCATCCATGAACCACAAACCTAATGGATTCATGTGAAAGTACCAATCTTTTACACCCTAAGCAGCCTAAATCATGTATCAGGTTTACATCAATGAGCGTCTTTTAAAATTTGTGGGAATATACGATCCCATCGGCAATGCTGAATTGGTGATCAAACTAAAAGGCAATGAACCCAAAGATTATCTCAAAGTTTTAGTCAATGCGTTTGAAGAAAATCCACAAACGGAAAGTTTAGTTATTCAATCGGAGAACATCGACGAGACTTGGAAAAAATTCACTTCGCTTTATACCATTTTAAAAGCAGCGGGTGGTGTGGTCATCAATTCACAAACGAATAAACTGTTGATGATCTTCCGCAATGGTAAATGGGATTTGCCAAAAGGAAAAATTGAAGCCGGAGAAGAAGCCGATGTTGCCGCTGTTCGTGAAGTGTACGAAGAATGCGGCATTGGCGAACTAAAACTTTCTAAGCAAATTAAAACAAGTTTCCATACGTATCCATACAAGGAAACAGTCATTCTTAAAAAAACATATTGGTTTTTGATGAGCAGCACCGACATCAGCAAACCTGTTCCTCAATTGGAGGAAGGAATTGTTGAAGCAAGATGGATGGACAAAGCCGAAGTAAATAAAGCGTTGAAGAATGCGTACGCCTCCATTGTTGAATTATTGAACGAACAAATTTTAGAAACGGAGTATAAACCGCTTGGTTAATTCAGTCCCGATAGC
>CAIXTT010000281.1 GCA_903922455.1 uncultured Bacteroidota bacterium
CACCCCTTTGGATCCTAATCCATTAAAAATATAAAGTAGTGGTTGATCTTTGTGTTGTTGAATGATCGGTCTTCGATCAATAGTGCTCGGACGAATAGATGCAAAATGTCCAGTTATGCGATAGGAGGGAGAGATGATTTTTTCGAGAGAGGCAATTAGTTTTTCTTTTCCTTCTTGCGTAGGAATTTCATCCATGTTGTTAAAATCATAAGTCGCTCCGCAGATGTATTGATAGCCTCCCAACGGAATCACTTTTACATGTCCATGTAGAATACAATCTTTCGGTAACCCATCCGATTCTATCTGTAGTAATTCCCCTTTGCAAGGCTTAAATGGAAGATGTTTGAACAAAGGATGTGTAATTGCATTCACACCGCTGCAATCAATAATTTTGGTGGCTTTGTATTCTCCCCATGTGATAAATTCTTCACCGAATTCTACTTCTTCGTATTTTAAAATGCCTTTGTGAAATGAATTGTTTCCTTGCAAGTATCGTTGTATAGTATCAAGAAATCTTCTGGTATCTAACCAGCCGCCATTCACTATCCATCTCCCTCCATGTGGCGCATTTGTTCCTTTGGGAGCATCAGTAGCATCGCATTCGTCTTTCACATACTCCGACATCCCTTCACTCGCACTGCGGCCTGCCCAATCGTTGCGATGACCAATGTCGTGGTAAATTTCAAAGACAGGATAGTCTTCGAAGAATTTTTCAGCGAGTTTGTCTTCAATGTCTTTGTAAGTGGATTTTGAAAACGGAATAAATAAATCTGCATTCCATGATTTCACAATTCGTCGACCTGTAACCGGATGAACCATCCCTGCAGCAATACGCGAACAAGTATTTTCTAATTGTGGATCTACGACTAAAACCCTCTTACCAGCCTGCAATAAAAACCAAGCGAGCAAACTCCCCGCAAGACCTTGGCCGGTGATGATAAAATCGTATTCCTGATTCAAGAAAGTGGTATTAGCTTTTCCTTTTCAGGAAAAGCAATTATGGTTTTTCGCCTTTGTAAGTAACGATAGCAATTTTATCGCCGGTGGCATTCATCGTCATTCGATAAAAGGTTCCAATGGTTTCTGAAAAATCACCAATGGGAATCCATTTCGTATCTTCTATTTTAGTGTCGTACATGTACAAAATTCCTTTGTCGCTGCAGAAAATCAATTCTTTCGGTCCCCAGCAATAATCTTCAACTCCAGCAGGGAACTCAAGCATAGGCATCCGCTCTTCATTGCTCATGTCGTAACGCATCAATGTGTTTTTGCCATCGCTACCTTTCTGAACATACGTTAAAATGTTAGTACCTGGTATAACGGCGATGCATCTACCAAAACCACCTTCCATCAAAATAATACTTTGTTGTGGAATCATATCATACTGATGCAAAGTACCACCACCACCATTTAACATGAAAGCTCCAACGGTAGTATCGTTCATCCAACAATAGTAAGCGAGTGAATCTTCATTGGGCATTAACAATTCGTAGTTAGATCCATCTAACTTCATTTCATATAATTTTTGTGCACCTTCCATCTCTACGATGACAGCCGAAATTTTATCTTTAGCAAAAGGAATAAGCTGCGGTTGGTATTCACTTTCTGGAGTGTTGGTTACCTGTCGAAGTATTTTTTTCTTGATGTGAAATTCATAGATGTCACTTTGGATGGTGTCAGGACGTGCTACAAAGTACAAAAACTGACCATCTCTGCTAAAGCAAGGTTGATTATCATAATAATCATTTTGAGTGATGCGGTAAGGTGTGGTGGCAATTTGTTTTCCGTCTTTCTGGACAATGTCGAGAAGATATATTTCTGACGAATTGGATTGAGCGGAAACGTGAAGTGAAAGGACAACGAGTAATGCCCCAAGAGCTATTTTTTTCATCATGATTTGCATGTTACAATATTAATGGTTTTTTACGGCTTTGTCAACTATTAATCGTACTTTATATTAATATTGGGTTAAACAATGTTATTTTGGGCCGCTGCTTTATTATGATCGCGAGGCTTCGCGATCAAATTTTCTAATAATACTCTAAAATTATTTTATTTTACGCAAAGTATTTTTCTGATTCCCAGGTTTAAATCCTCGAATTTGTTTGTCCTTGGATTTAAACGAAAATTCAACAACTATCGTATCTTCATTAGCAAGTATCATCCTTCCTTCATCGATTTCATCTTCAAGCAAAATATCCCTCAATAAAGTCTTTTTATAAAATCCACTTTGCTTTACGATTTTGTAAGGAGTGGAATCGGAGGGAATAGAAAACAAACTTCGCTGCTCAATGAGAACGTAGTTGTCTTGTAAGTCAATTTTCTTTTCTGCTTTATATTGATGGATATTTCCGCTAATCAAATAAAATAATTTTCCGGGTGAAGAAATAAATAGAATCATGCTGAGCAGGAATATTCCGAAGTAAATTTTAATGGGTAATGGATGTTCTTTTTTTCTTAGCGTCCAGACGGAAATTAAGAGTCCGCTGCAGAAAGTGATAAGCGTAAATGAATGGTGAAGCGGCACATCTAAAAAGTATAGAAGAAGTGTAGTGATGAGTAATAAAAAATGAATTAGGATTGGAATTCGAATGGCGGTTGGCGAAAATCGTTTGGATGCTATTCCAATTAATAATGAAGCCACAAGACTCATCAAATAGAGGCATATACTAAGAATAAGTAGGGTAGGACTCATGCTATTTTTCCGAATTTTTCTGAGCGAAGTTTTTCTAAACTATATAATTCATCACGATACTTTGCCGCATCTACGAAATCGAGTTCCATGGCCGATTTATCCATGTTTTTACGAGCAAACTGTATTGCTTTATCGAGTTGGTCTTTACCCATAAACTGAACGATAGGATCCGCTGCCGCACTGATTTCTGTTTTTTCTAAGTATGCTCGAGACAGATTTCCACTCTTACTTTCCAAATGTTCGAATATTCCTGTCTTCGCTTTATTCAATGCGGTAGGCGTAATTCCGTTGGCTTCATTATAAGCCATTTGTTTAATTCTTCTACGGTCCGTTTCTTCCATAGTAAGTCGCATGCTGTTTGTGATTTTCTCAGCATACATAATTACTCTGCCATTTAAATTCCGAGCTGCACGACCGGCAGTTTGTGTCAAGGATCGATTACTCCTTAAAAAACCTTCTTTGTCTGCATCCAGAATGGCCACCAACGAAACTTCGGGAAGATCTAATCCTTCTCTGAGTAAATTGATTCCGATTAATACATCAAACACTCCTAAACGTAAATCTCTCAAAATTTCAACTCGTTCTAATGTATCTACTTCAGAATGAATATAACGGCAACGGATATCCAATTTCGTCAAGTACTTTGCTAATTCTTCGGCCATCCTTTTTGTCAACGTAGTAACCAATACACGTTCTTTCTTCTTAATCACTTTTTCAATTTCTTCTAAAAGATCGTCTACCTGATTATGCACAGGCCTCACTTCAATAGGTGGATCTAATAATCCAGTTGGACGAATTACTTGTTCTATAATAATCCCTTCACTTTTTTCTAATTCATAATCAGCAGGTGTTGCACTCACATAAATATGTTGCTTTGGAATTTCTTCGTATTCCTCGAATCGTAAAGGGCGATTGTCAATGGCGGCAGGTAAACGAAATCCATATTCTACTAAATTAATTTTACGAGAACGATCGCCTCCATACATGGCACGAATCTGTGGTAATGTAACATGGCTCTCATCAATCACCATCAAAAAATCGTCGGGGAAATAATCCATCAAGCAGAAAGGTCGCTTGCCAGTTTCACGTCCATCAAAATAGCGAGAGTAATTTTCAATACCCGAGCAGTAGCCTAGTTCGCGAATCATTTCTAAATCAAAAATCACACGATCTTCGAGACGTTTGGCTTCTAAATGTCTGCCTAAACTTTTGAAATATTCAATTTGCTTCACTAGATCTTCTTGAATTTCATGAATCGCATTTTGTTGTCTGGCCGGACTCGTCACAAAAAGATTAGCAGGGAAAATAGCTAAATGGTCGTGCTTCTCATATTTTTTTCCTGTAGATGGTTCAATCGTCGAAAGTTCTTCCAATTCATCTCCAAAAAAACTAATCCGATAAGCAACATCTCTATAAGCGGGAAACACATCCACCGTATCACCTTGAACTCTAAAAGTGCCTCTTTTAAATTCATCGCCTGCACGCGAATACAAACTACTCACCAGCGTATGCAGAAAGGCGTTGCGAGATATTTTTTGTCCTACTTGAATGCGTATAATATTTTCTGCAAAATCGGCAGGGTTACCCATACCATAAATACAAGAAACGGAAGAAACCACAATCACATCTCGCCTTCCAGAAAGTAGGGAAGTCGTAGTGCTCAAACGTAATTTTTCAATCTCTTCATTAATGGCTAAATCCTTTTCAATATACGTATTGCTGCTGGGCATATACGCTTCGGGTTGATAGTAATCGTAGTATGAGACAAAGTATTCCACGGCATTTTCAGGAAAAAACTGCTTGAACTCATTATACAATTGAGCCGCTAACGTTTTGTTATGACTAAGAATTAATGTGGGCTTTTGAACATTATTGATCACATTAGCCACCGTAAACGTCTTTCCCGATCCGGTTACCCCAAGCAGCGTCTGATGAAGATCTCCGTTTTCTAAGCCGCTGGTTAGCTGATTAATAGCTTCGGGTTGATCTCCTGTTGGAGAAAAATCTGAAATAAGTTTAAAATCCATTGTTCCAAAGATAGCATGTCCAAGTATTTGAATTCGAATAATACGCTGCCTGTTTCACAATCCCTTCATATTTTTTTGGGAATTACAGAAAGGATTTTTATACCTTCGCCCCTCCAATAATCAAATCAATGAACTTGAAAAAAAGCATATTACCAGTTTTGGCTGCCGCCTTTATGGTCGCATCGTGTAACGCCCAAAACAAAAAAACCGAAATTAAAATGAGCAGCACAATTGATTCAGTTAGCTACGGACTCGGCGTAGCCATCGGCAACAACCTTAAAACAAGCGGATTTGATTCTGTGAAGGTTGATGTGATGTCACAAGCATTGAAAGATGTATTTGCAGGAACAGCAACGATGAAGCAAGAAGATGCTGATCGTATTATCCAAGGATTTATGGCAGAAAAACAAAAAGTAGCTGGAGCAGCGGAATCACAAAAAGGTGAAACGTTCTTAGCAGAAAACAAAAGCAAGCCAGGTGTTCAAACTACTGCAAGCGGTATGCAATATATCGTGTTGAAAGAGGGTACCGGAGCAAAGCCAGGTTTAAATGATAAAGTGACTACTCACTATCATGGAACTTTAGTAGATGGAACTGTTTTCGATAGTTCTGTTGACCGCGGACAACCAGCCAGCTTCCCAGTAAGCGGAGTAATACCGGGTTGGACAGAAGCATTGCAGTTAATGCCAGTTGGATCTAAGTGGAAGTTATTCCTTCCTTCAAACCTTGCCTACGGAGAGCGTGGAGCAGGTGGTAAAATTGGACCAAATGCAACGTTAATTTTTGAAGTAGAATTAATTTCTATCGATAAATAAAAAGTTAAGAAATAAATGAAAAAGGCTGGATGAAAATCCAGCCTTTTTTTTATTGTTATTCTTTGGATTAAACTACTTTATTTTGAACACTGATGAAGCGGATAAATCGGATGGTAACGCATTTAATCATAGACATTTTTATTTCATCATAAGGCGCTTACGTTGATTAGCTAAGACGTTCGTCTTATTTAAAATTTACAACAAGCTTTCCGTAAGATGATTCCTGATTGTGATCGGATTCCTAATTCTGAATTCTTAACTCTGAATTCTGAATTATCACGCTACTTTCCAATTCGGAGGATAAACCGACCTTGTAAATGCTTTTGTTCTAACTAAGCCTCGTAAAATCTGAAAGCGGGAAGGCTTACCTCGAGCCTCACGAACTTGAAGATACTCTTTTAGACGTACTTTTTGTTCCTCAGAAAGCGAAATAAAATGTAAGGCATTGAATTCTTGAATTCTCATGGCTTTATTCATTAAGAACAAAGCTATGCTCCCCAATTACCTTTACTCCTTACTTTTTGATGAAATGGAATAGATAAAGGGTGATCACCTCAATTACATAGGTAGTAATCTATCATCTAACAACGAAATCAAGCAACAAATAGCGAACCTATTCTAAAGCGCTGCCTTGCGACTAATTCTGAATTTGCATGAAGCAAGCAGGTTCAAACTCCAAATTCTTAATTCTTATCCCGATAGCTATTCATCGGCCGCCAAAGGCTTGCCGACGGCGCTGCGGGACTGAATTAATTTCGTACCCCCGACCAATGTACAAACAAAGTTTCAGAGATCGACATCACATTATTTTTAAAAAAGTATCTGCCACCCCAACTATAATTGACACGACTATATTCTGTTTCCACTCCGTTCTTGATTACTTTTATTTTGGTGATGATTCGATTTTTCTCCACAATATCCTCTCTGGTGATGTTCTCTGATTCGGAATATTGAGGACCATCACTTGGAGATGCGGCTGAAGAATTTACAGAGATACTTGGCGCATTGTTTTCACTTCCGGAAGCGGGTAAAATACCACCACCTTTCGCATCTTTATCGGCTGTATAAGTGGGAGCACTTACTTGATCGTGATTGCCATTTCCATTTTTAGTTGGAGGAGGCGTTTCACCACCATTCACACTTCCTTTATTAGGTTGTTTTTCGCCTGTATTTACAGTACCAGCAGTCGGAGGTTCATTGCCAGCATTTGTTTTTCCTGCTGGAGGTAATTCTTCATTGGCTTGGTGGTTGGCTGCCATGGATGGATTTACTTCCGTTGCTTCCACCGTATTCGCTTTATCCTGTACTTCTCCATTTGCGGTAGATGAACTTGCAATAATAGGAGTAACATTTGCATCGCTTCCTGATTGAGTGCTGGGAGATGTATTAGCAGCAGAAACGGTATCTTCCGTTTGCTTTTCTACTTCTTCATCTCGGGTTACCGCCGATAAAATCGATTTTGAATAATCGGTTTCAAAATTGAATTCATCTAAATTCTGATCATACTTAATCTGAGCAACCGCTTGATTATAGACGACCATATTATCCTGATTTTGAAGAAAGAGTTTAACCCCGATCTTGTACGGATCAAATCCAGAGGAAACTCGTCCAGAAGGAGCCTTGGTGTTTACTTCGATGGTCTTGCTGATATAGCCAGGCTTTGAGAAAATGAGCGTGTACTTCTTGTTGAAGTCGAGCTTGAATCGCATTTTACTAGCACCACTCTGCGTAAAAGCGTCTTTTCCTTCTTTTTTGACTTTAATGACCACATCCGTCATATTTCCTTTTTCGATCTCCAATTTCACTGGAATTTCAAGGAAATTTTGCTGTGCGGATAAAGGTCCAACCATGAGCAGAAGCCCTAGTAAGAGCTGAATTTTCAGCCATTTAAAATATGGCATGAGATATAACATAAGGCAATCGTTGGTTAGTTTGCTCCTGATCATTGCATTTTTTATAGCAACGTTCTCTCGCTTTTTGAATTAGAATGTTGAAATTTGATCCCTATGAATAGAGCTCTGTTTCTCCATCAACTTCTAAAAGACAAATTACTATGCCTGATAATTATTATGAATCTATTTTCGGACATTTCTTACAGTCAGACCCCCGAACGTAGCGAGACTATCGCATACATCAATAAAGTTTTAGGAGATCGATATAAGGTAACTTGTAAAAACACAACGTTGCTGGTTTCTTTTTACAATGAAAAAGGAGAGATTGTACGTGAAGATAAAGTACCGACTCCAGATTTAGATTTGAAAATAACTTATGAAGTCGAAGTTGGATTATTATGTATTCCATGCATGAAAGATCAGCCTGAATGTTTAACAAGATTACTAACCTTACAAAAAATAAAAAAGGGATATGGGCGTTTAAGTATTCCAGTTAAGGATGAAAAGATGTTCAGTTCCTTAAAAATCGCATTCGAACACTTAATTAGAGCCACATCAGAAAATGGATATAAAGAAGCCGTTATATTGGATTAGTTTTTTGATTATTCTGTTATGCTCTTTTTCTTTACAAGCGCAGGATAAAAAGAAATCGGATCAAGCGTATAAAAAAGGCATGCAATTTTTTGCACAAGGAAAAACAAAAGAAGCAATAAAATCATTTGACATCGCTATCAAAGAAGATAGTTCTTTTGTTGACTCTTGGATTAAGCGTGGTTTTATGAGAGGGATGGTAGGTGATTTTGAAGGGGAGATGAACGATTACAATCATGTCATTAAAATGTATCCAGATCATGTAAATGCTTATATTTCTAGAGGTGGTGCGTATAATCGTTTATCAGATTATGAAAAAGGCATTGCTGATTTTAATAAAGCATTAGAGTTGGATCCTGATAATCAAGAGGCCTATAACAACCGAGGTTTTGCAAAAAAAGGGTTAGGAGATAAAGATGGGGCCTGCGATGATTGGAATAAATCAAAGCAAAAAGGCAACGCAGAAGCAAAAATTATATTTAAAAACAATTACTGTAAATGAAAAAATTAATTACAAATTCACTCGGAACCATTCTAGGATTTGCTATTTTGTTATGTGTCTTCAGCTTTGTGGATTCAAATGATGATTTAAATAAATGCTTAGTGAAATATAAAAGCGAATGGTCTAAGCCTTGTTCGCAATGCACCGATTATTCAAAAAGTTATAGAGCTTATTTTCGAAATGATTGTACGGAGTTGTTAGATGTAAAAGTAGCAGTTCAAGAAAAGGATAAGCGTTGGAAAACTTTTTCACGTCTCAACATGCATCCTAATGATACGATTGTCGGTTATGCATGCAACGGAACCGGAAAATATTTGTACTGGGTCCGCAGAACAGGTGATGATGCCATTGTTTTTCCATCGGATGAAGAAATTAATACCACATTTGCGAAGTGAGATGTTAGATGTTAGTTGTTAGATGTTAGTTGTTAGATGGGTGCAGGAGAATTAGAGTGAGGTCGAAGTTTGAGAGTTTGAACTCGGTTTTTTATTTTGCGAATCAATTTTCGCACTTTCGCATTTTCGTGCTTTTCGCACTTTTGCGTCAATGTAGATCTGCGAAGTCATACTTTAGTTGTAGCAAGTAGCGTCTTCGAATTTCACACATTCGTTTGTTAATTCTATCCGTCTATCCGTCTATTCGTCTATTCGTAATTCGTGCATTCGTAAAGATTCGTAATTCGTATCCTATTTAAACCCTTCGTTAACCCCCAACCCAAAAAGTGCAAAATCATATTTTACAGGATCATTCTTATCCAATTTCCTCAAATTAATTGTTAGTTCAGTAACTGCTTTCCAGTCGTCTTGCTTTCGGTCTAAAATTCCGAGTGTTCGTGCTACTCTTCCGGAGTGAATATCGAGCGGGCAATATAAATCTTTTGGCTTTATCTTTTTCCAAATACCAAAATCGACACCCGTTTTATCATTTCTCACCATCCAACGTAAATACATACAAATTCTTTTTGCGGATGAATTGCGAAGTGGATCTGCAATATGTTTTCCAGTTCGGCCAGGAGCTGCAAATGATAGAATTTTCGTTCTTGCAGCGTGGATTGCTACTGATAAATCTTTTTTCTGTTGAATCCCTTCTGAAAAAACATCTTCAAGGCTAGATTTAGAGGTGTAGAGCGATTGCAAAGCTTTTAATAAATACATCGCATCAACTCCATTAAATGTACGATGTACAAAATCGCTAAACGATTTTCTCTCTTTGGATGTGTGATGGTAAATGAAGTCATAGGGCTGCTCATCCATTCTTCGCATCATTTCATGCGCATTCTTTAAAATCACTTTTCGCTGACCCCAAGCGATTAGAGCAGTGAGGAATCCTGCAATTTCTCTATCTTCTTTTAGATGGAATTGGTGTGGAATGGAGATGGGATCATCTGCAATAAACGAAGTCGTATTAAATTGACGTACCTTCTCGTCAAGAAATTCTTTCAGTTGCACAGGGGAAAGCGGCTTCATGAAGCAATAATATAGAAATTATTCTTTTCACACAAAAGAACAAAGCAAGTAATACGAGGACTCTAATTAAAATTTGAAACTGAAAATGCTATTTAGTACAGACTAAGAAGCAACTTCCAAAGTAAAATGCATATTGTAATAAAAAGTTTTATCGTAGCAGGGGGAAGCAAACAAAGCAACATCATGAATTATGTGTTGTCAACCTCAAGAACCTCAGGCAAAAAATACAGAAGGAATGGAGTAGGCCCCAATAGTGAAGGGCTTCCTTTTGGAAGCCCTTCACCGTTCACCGGGTTAACGGATGGAACAACAAAACCCTTACTGAGAACAAATGTATATCGGCTCCTCCCTCAAATCAAGGGACAAGATATTGGTTCATGGAACTTTAAAGTGGTGTAATATCCGATTCCATTATTTTTGAATCATAGTTAATCATTGTAAATCAATAAATTGAAACTGTTTTTAAGGATAATGTTATGGAATAGTAATCCTAAAAAGTAAGTGGATTCGGAATCGAGAAAAATGTTAAATAAATGATAAACAATATTATAAAGTATTTAAAGGAATTGGGTAAAAAGACAAAGTCCCGCCATGGCGGGACTCGGTCTACACAGAAAAGCCAAAACAATTACTATTGAATAACAAAAACCCTTTACTTCTGCTAAAGTAAACGGTCGTTATATCATATCATGGGACAAACAAAGATCGCAAGGATGCTTAAAAACAGCCAAAATTTAACTTTGTGAATCGAAATTAAATGTAAGTAGTTCATTTTTATAGACTAAAAATATCGTGAAAAATGCTAAAATAGGATATATTTGATTACTTTCGAATTAAATGATATTCTCCTTCCCCGTCTTGAACTAAAATGTAAACAGGGGTACTGCCAGGATTAGAAGTAGAATTTCCTACAACAACAGTTGTTCCTACACCAAAGACAATTCCAGTTTGCTGGTCTATTACTATAGCACCACCTTCAGAAGTATTAATTCCAAGTGCTAGTAAGAGAGCAATAATAATTTCTAACATGAGTATTTCTTAATTTAATGATGTAAATGTACTAAAACCATGAGTAACCACAAAGTAATTTCCATCTTAATTACTAATCTGACCATCAATGAAGTGAATTCTTTAACTAAGGATTTAAGTCAAAGGACAGATATGGGGAGTAAGTTATTGAAAATGTTTAAGTTATTAAGAAAGAGTAGTGGAATC
>CAIXTT010000282.1 GCA_903922455.1 uncultured Bacteroidota bacterium
GGTTACCACTGGAATTAGAGAAGAAAGCAAATCCTGCAGTAAATCATAATTCACACGAGCTCCATAACGAAACAACATATCATCCAATTTTAAGTCGCGTGCAGGTGCTAAAATTTCACCACGTCTTTCCAAACTATCCATGGATGCTTGAATGGGATCGAGTAAAAAAATTAACTTTCCACCATGCATTACATATTGGTCAATCACAAACTTATCCTTTTCGTTAAAAGCGCTATCGGGCTTTGCTATTACCACCGCTTGATAATCTTTCAACGCATTTAACCTTCCATCTATTCGAACTCTTTTCAATTCATAAGACGTCTTTAGTGCGGTAGCAATATCATTAACATTTGTTGTATCTAATTCGCCGTGCCCTTCTAAAAATGCTATAGTTGGACGCATTGGATCCGTTACTTTCCGAATCACATTACAAATTTCGTATTCCAGATTTTGAATAGAGTTATTTAAAATCAGCTCGGGCGGAAAACCATTTTGATTCTTTAACAACGTAATACTCATCTCCACATTCGCATAACTCACCAAGGCGCCGGGGAAAATATAAGTACGCTTCACGCCTTCATTCGTTCTTTCCTCAACGGTGGTTGGTTGAATTCCTTTTTGATAAAGTTGTGCATAAAATTTATTCCGTTCCTTTTCATCGGGATTGGCAGATGGATCAATAAATTCAAACTGGAGGTTACCATTCGAATAAATACTCAGCTCATCTAAAATTTCACGGGTACTTTGCTGCAAACGAGAAAATCCAGGAGAGAAATCACCTTCCAAATAAACTCGAATGTAAACAACATCTTTAAGTTGTGATACTAGCTTTTTACTATTATCCGACAACGTAAAACGATTATCATCGGTTAAATCTATTCGAGTAAAAACGAAAGAAGAAACAATATTCGTCAACACAATGATCCCTAACAGCAAGATCAATTGCATGATGGCTTGACCTTTCGGACTTTTTCTTTTCTTAGACTCCATTTCTGACTTTTCCATCACCATTTTCTACTTTCTATAACCATTCTTGTCAAGAAAAGAAAACAAAGAATTGCCGAAAAAAAGAAAACTAAATCTCTTGTATCGATCACTCCTCTACTCAAACTCAAATAATGAGCATTAAAGCTTAGACCAAAAACTAGAGTGGATGCTTTCCCGATTCCAAAAATGGCGGAAATCGATTCAAACCCTTTCAAACAAATCAAACAAAGAAAAAAACCAATAATAAAAGCGACCACTTGATTATCGGCCAACGAGGATGAAAAAATTCCAATGGCTACGAAACTTGCCCCGAGCAACAACAATCCAATATACGAACCTAAGATGGCTCCTGAATCAACATTTCCAACAGGCAAACTAATTTCATGAATCGTAAAATAGTAAACAAGAGTTGGCAGTAAAGAAAACAAAACGAGTATTACACCAGCAAAAAACTTGGCACTCACCAATTGCATTTCTGTCAATGGTCGAGTTAGTAAAAGTTCAATTGTCCCAGACTTCTTCTCTTCAGAAAAAAGCCGCATCGTAATCGCTGGAATTAGCAATAAATACATCCAGGGTGTAATTACAAATAGCGAATCTAAATTCGCATAACCCGCACTTAAAATATTAAAGGATGAATCAGGGAATATCCACAGAAACAAACCCATTGTTAGAAGGAAGACAACGAGAACAATATACCCAATGAGGGAGTTCAAGAAGCTGTTAATTTCCTTGAGGATCAGGGAAAACATAGGAGGCAAAAGTAATCGATTTCATTTAAGAACAAGAGATTCATTTTTCCATATTTTAAAAAAACAATTCAAATTCAGCTTAAAATAAAATGATATTACGTGAATATTTTATTTCCCAAGAGCTAACGCTTACTTTTGAAGAGTGACCAAAGTACTACAAATCGTTAACAGACTGAATTTAGGAGGTATAACCTATAATGCAGCTACCATTACCGCTCATTTACGACCTGAATTTGAGACCATGATTGTGGCTGGGATGAAGGATGCGAGCGAAGAAAGTTCTGAATTTATGGTTTTAAAATTAGGACTTGAGCCTATTTATCTCCCGGATATGCACCGGGAGATAAATTTACGTTCTGATTACAAGGCTTATAAGCATTTATTAAAAATTATCCGTGAATTTAAACCTGATGTAGTTCATACACATGCAGCGAAGGCTGGACTAATTGGCCGTCTCGCTGCGAAGAGAGCTGGAGTAAAAGTTATCGTTCATACATTTCATGGACATGTTTTTCACAGTTATTTTGGAAAATTAAAAACTTCCTTTTTTATAAATCTTGAACGCGGTTTAGCTTATATCAGCAGTGCGATAATTGCTATCAGTGAAAATCAAAAAAAAGAGCTTTGCGAAACCTATAAAATTAGCTCGTGTGAAAAGATTCATTTGGTTGAATTAGGTTATGATTTATTGCCTTTTCAAGAAAACCAAGATGTTAAAAGAGCACAGTTTAGAGAACAATATTCCATTCAATCCCACCAAATTGCGATCGGAATAATAGGTCGACTAGTACCTATAAAAAACTTAAAATTATTTATAGAGGCATTTTCCATTACCCATCAAAAATTTGAAGAGAAAACCAAAGCATTCATTATTGGCGATGGAGAACAAATGGCTGAATTGCAA
>CAIXTT010000283.1 GCA_903922455.1 uncultured Bacteroidota bacterium
ATTTTAGATTAAATAATAGTGAAGTATGTCATCATTAGGTATTGCTGCTCATTTATTCACTACTTTTGCAACAAATAATTAATAATTAAAAAATGAAAAAAATCTTTACTTTATTGTTCATCATTGCGGCCGCGGCAAGTACAACGATTGCTCAATCTACTTTAGTCATTAACGAAGTTGACTATGATCAACCAAGTCTTGACAGTGCTGAATTTATTGAACTTTATAATGCATCACCTAATGGAATCAATTTAGGGGATTACACTGTTTTATTATTTAATGGAAATGCAACTAGCAATGTCATTTATGATAGTTTCCCTTTACCAAGTCAAGTACTGAATGCTGGTGATTATTTCGTTATTTGTGGTGGTGCTGGATATGTTGCGAATTGCGATATGGTGCTTCCTAAATTTGTTAACATCATTCAAAATGGTTCACCGGATGCTATTATTATCCGCGACAATAATACCTCGAACCTTATTGACGTGGTTAGTTACGAAGGAAGTTGCATTGCACCTTATGTTTCAGGGAATGGATGTCCATTAGCACAAAGTGATACTGCGCAAGCGGATAGTATTGCAAACAAATATGTAGGTATTTCACGTTTCCCTGATGGTGCGGATACAAATGATGACTCTACAGATTGGAATCGTGCTTGTATTACTCCTGGAGCTGCGAATACGAATACAACTACTAACTGTGTAACCGGATTAAGTACTCCAAAATCTACTTTAGCGATTGAAGTATATCCAAATCCATCAAGAGGTATTGTTACTATCAATTACAAAGCAACTCAAGGTAAAGCAGTGAATGTACGAGTGAGTGATATCCTTGGAAATGAATTGAAGGTGGTTACTTTAAAACCGAATGCTTCTGTCGGACAAATTGATTTATCGGAATACCACAATGGTATTTATTTAATCAAAGTTCAGTCAGGTGCTTCACAAACGGTGAAGAGAATTATTCTTAATAAATAAGAATATTAAAAATATAAAGAGCCTGCTATTCGAAAGAGTAGCAGGTTTTTTTTGCTCAATTAATTCAATTCTTGAATTGATTCTCAATAGCAATTAAAGCCAATTGATTTCGAATACGGTCATACGTCTTCTTCTCATGCAAGCAAGCGTGGCAAATAAAACGTTTTGCTTTATACACTCTTGACATTACTTTGATGGATTTGTCGGATGGATTTACCTTGATGGGATCCATCACATTTCCACAATGCGGACATTTTACTTTTTTAGCGAGGGCTTTCATCGGATCTAATTCTTCTGATGCAAAGTTGACACATCAAAACGAAGAAGGGGTTACGGAAATAAATAGAAATTATTAAGGATGAGGCTGCGCTATTAAAATTTTCTCTACGCTAGTTTTCTCTTCGCTAGTTTTCTCTTCGCCAATTTTCTCGCAACCCTCGGCAAGCTCAGGTTAAAAAGGCGCGGAGGCGCTAAGGCTGCGCTATGCTATTTTTCTCTTCGCCAGTTTTGTTGCAAAGGTCGAATGCACACATCACTCTGCTTCTCACTCTCATCATACGTCGCTCTCACACTCTTTCTCCCTCTGTCCTACTACGGTGCTGTTAAATCATAAACAGTTGATGCATTCATCAACACAGGCAACTTCGACCAAGTTTCAATTCCATTTCTTGATCGAACGACTATGTAATAACTATTCCCTAAAGCTCCCACCGGAAAGTTCGCTGATGCATATCCATTAATGTTTAGTAACGCATCCACAGTATATACCAAGGCAAAAGGAGTCGTTGTATTATGCAACTCAATAGAGATGGTATCACAATCCAGCGGATTCGCACTTTGTCCCGTATTAAATAATACAGGCGACATTACACCTGGACCTGCTTTCAATCCTTCGATAAAGGCTCTTAAGCTTAATCCTGATCCAGATCCGCAAACGTTTACGATCACATTTACTGTTTGTGCAGAGGTACATCCATTCGGATCCGTAACAATTACATTAAAGTTGGTGGTTGATGTTGGGGCTGCTTTGGGTGCCGCTATAGACGCATTGTTCATGGTAGCGGAAGGCGTCCATGCATAATTATAAGTTGAATAAGGAGTAAATCGAACTGCATTATTATAAACAGTAAACACCGTTGCATTACGTCCAGCAAAAGTAGTGGCCAATGTTCCGTTTGCATTTTCTACTCCTTGTGTAGTTACATTCCCTGCTGGACTTACGATACTATCCGCATGTATTTCGATACTATTGCCATTTTC
>CAIXTT010000284.1 GCA_903922455.1 uncultured Bacteroidota bacterium
CACTGAACAACACAAAATATTTTTTAGCGATGATGTTTAACACATCGATAATATATTGACAATTTTTTATGTGGTAATTGACCCCAGCGGGGTCAAACCTTATTAGAAACGAAATGCATTTTTAATTGTGACCCCAGAGGGGTCAAACAAACGCACGGGAACAAACGTCGATGTTCGTCGCCGCTGTGCAACCCCGCTGGGGTTGGGTTATGTTTTTTATTTTTCGGTAATAAGGTTGAACCCCTGTGGGGTTCTGTGGAAACAAGCTAGTAACTCCCCGCTCTCTTCCTGATAAACCATTCCATCGAAATAAGCACAATCAACAAAAAGAAAAACCACGGTTCCTTCAAGAGGTCTTCGAGTTTTTTATGCATGAAGGAAATGCTCTTTAAATTCTCATTCGATTTGAGTTTCTTGATTAACTCATCTACCTGTCCTGGATAAAATACTGCTCCACCTGTTTGAGCCGATAATGCATGCAACAAGGAATGATCAGCCACCGTCATGGCGGTTTCAATTTGCAAGGCGCTCACACTAAATTCTCCTTGTTGAGAAAGAATTTTATCGCCTAGTTTCACTTCTGCTTTGTAACGATAATTTCCAACTGGAAAAACACCCGCGTTCAGCGTATAAGCCTTATCTGTTTTGGACATGGTAAAAAGAAATTCCTTGCCTGCTTTGTTGTAAATACGAACCGAAACATCCGGTTGATTGACGAGTTGTTCGGTTTGATTGTAAAGTTGTGTATCGAAAATTAAACTCTCATTCTCTTTGTAATTCGATTTTGCAATGAACTTAAACGGACTCCGACCTTCCTTCACCGATAAATATTGAACAATATTCAAAACAAATTCTTGACTCAAATTGTGATTTCCGTGATCATTGAAATCCGTTAATCTCCATCTCCAAAAACCTTCCCCCGCGAGAACTGCTTGCTTTCTTCCATTTTGTTCATTGAAGAGGAGCAGAGGTTGTGAAGTATTTACAATTCCAATTTTCTGATTAAGTAATGTATAAATATTGGTATTCGATTGATACACTCCAAAAGGCGATTTTAACGGAGGCCATGTTTTAATTGCATCCAACAACTCTTCTGAAACGGTAAACAAACTAAAATTATCTACCGGCGAAGCCTGTGCGTCGTTAAGTTGTCCGTTCCCTTGGGAGATGGAAATTCCAAAATTGCCTTCATTAAATTCTTGGATATTCGTTGATGCTCCTAAAATCGACCAAGTACTTATTCCACTTTCGTTTATTTTATTCAGTAAGGCAGTTTCGTTTCCAGTGCTAGATGGAATATTATGGAGTACTAATAAATTATAATCTCCTAATCGCCCTGTAAATTCACTGGCCTTCAATACAGAAATTTCATAATTCAAATTACTCTCTAATGTCTGACGCAAAACGGCGAGATCGGGGTGAGGCGCAGCAAATAAAACAAGAACCTTTTGCTTTTGTTCCACCACTTCAACAAACAAATCATATTGATTATTGATGAGTGTTACTTCACCTTCTATCGAACTTAACTTCACTTTATAGTGATGAATTCCTTTCGATTTTGCATCAAGAATAGCAGGAACAGTAGCATGAAAATTAGAACCTGAAATTTCTATTGCGCGATTATAAACTACAATACTATCTTCTTCAATGGTTAAATTACTTCTGCTACCTGCAGCTTGTTTTGCGTCAATGATAATCTCTAAAGGAAAACTATTTCCTAAAAAAGCAATTTTATTATGATTTACACGAGCAATCAACAGATCCTTTCGCACCGTTGAATCGCCAAGTGCAATCGGGTAAATAGGTACTTTAATGCGTGCTGGCCCATAAACCGGATTTGTTCCTTCGTTGAAGAGTCCATCCGTAGCCATCACAACAGCACCTACATTTCGATTGGTGAATTGAACATCGAGGTAATTGTAAAACTGCGTGAAATTAGTAAGTCGATCCTGAAATTGAAACTCGATTTTTTCAGCAACATGATCCCCAAAAGAAAATTGACGAACGTCGTAATCAGTCTTCAGCTCATTATAAAGTTTTTCGAAATCTGATTTAATCTGTTCTTTTCGAGTCAATGAATCCTTGCTATTGATGATGGATTTTGAATCATCAACGGCCAAAATGATAATCGGCTTTTCCACTTCCCGACTAAAAGTCCGAATCATAGGACCTAATAAAAGAAAAGCCAGAAAGGTCACCATTAAAAATCGGGAGGCAATCAAAACGCGACCTATCCAAGTAGATACCTCATTGAGTAGTGGTTCTTTGCGGTACATAAGCCACGCATAGACAGCACCACATATCACACAAAAAACAGTATACCACCACGGGTAAGAGAGAATCAAGGCTATTTCCACAGATTGCAAAAATAAGAGGATTGAGGAAACTTCAAGACGATTGTACTTTTAAATTTATTGTGTTCTTTAGATCTCTTTAATCATATTTTTCATCTCATTGCTTTGGTGAGCCCATGATTAAAGCCGACATAAGCGATCTTGAAGAGGCATTGAATTTTCTATATTTGCCTCATGCTCGTAACTGCAAGAGGATTAGAAAAATCGTACGGTGACCTCACTGTTTTAAAGGGAATTGACCTGGAAATTGAGGAAGGTGAAGTGGTGAGTATTGTAGGCGCTTCGGGTGCTGGAAAAAGTACATTATTGCATATGTTGGGAACGCTCGATCAACCCGACAAAGGAATTATTTCCATTAAGGGTACCGAAATCCAACAATTGAATGGTAAAAAATTGGCCGCTTTTCGAAATAAATATATTGGTTTTATCTTTCAGTTTCATCAGTTGCTACCCGAATTTACGGCTTTAGAAAATGTTTGTATGCCTGCCTTAATTCATGGAGTTTCTATGAAAGAGGCTAGCGAAAGAGCCATGGAGCTTCTTGGAATATTGGGGATGCAAAATCGTTGCGAACATAAACCTTCACAATTAAGTGGGGGCGAACAACAACGTATTGCTATTGCCCGAGCTTTGATGAATAATCCCTATTTAATTTTGGCGGATGAGCCTTCTGGGAATTTAGATTCGGCAAACGCAAAAGCCTTGCATGCACTCTTTTTTGAATTGAGAGATAAGTTGCAACAAACTTTTGTGATTGTAACCCATAACGAAGAATTAGCAGGAATGGCGGATCGGAAATTAACGATGACGGATGGGAAGATTTCTGGAATTACTACGGGCGTCGCTTAGAGCTAGGTTACGAATTACGAATCGATACGAATGTACGAATTACGAATCTAAACTAATTCGC
>CAIXTT010000285.1 GCA_903922455.1 uncultured Bacteroidota bacterium
AAAGGAGTAATTAAATTAAAAAGTGTAAATGATATTCCAACTGTTTTTGATGGATCGTATGTGGTTGAAGAGATGATTGATTTTGCGATGGAAATTGCTGTTATCGTTTCGAGAAATGTGAATGGTGAAATAAATAATTTTCCAGTGGTGGAGATGGAATTTAATCCAGAAGCTAATTTGGTAGAATTTTTATGTAGTCCGGCTAGGATTGAAAAAGAGATGGAATCAAAAGCTATTTCTATTGCGCGTGATGTGATCGATAAAATGAAATTGGTTGGTGTGTTGGCTGTAGAGATGTTTGTTACTAAGAGCGGAGAAATCCTAGTAAACGAAATTGCCCCTCGTCCACATAATAGCGGACATCAAACGATAGAAGGAAATGTAACTTCTCAATACGCACAACATCTTCGAGCGATAATGAATTTACCATTGGGAAATACAGAAACTGTTCGACCTGCGGTGATGATTAATTTATTGGGCGAAGCTGGACATGAAGGTGAGGCGATCTATCAAGGTATTGAGGAAGTATTGAGTTGGCCGGGTGTGTATGTTCATTTATATGGTAAAAAAATCACGAAACCCTTTCGGAAGATGGGACATGTGACCATTACGGCTGTGAAGTTGGATGAAGCAATAACGTTGTCGAGGAAAGTTCAAGCAACGATTAAGGTAGTGTGTAATTAAGAATTAAGAATTCAGTCCCGATAGCTATCGGGATAAAAATGAGATTGAAATTGTAATGTGTATGCAATTAGTAGCGAATAAAGTGGTGTATGTTTAAGAATGCAGAATTAGGTCTCGAAAACTAGGAGATTAGACGAATCTAACATCTAAGATATAACATCCAACATCTAACATCTAAAATCTAAAATATGAAAAAAGTATTGGTAGGAATTATCATGGGAAGCGAAAGTGATTTGCCAGTGATGAAGGATGCAGCGGATGTGTTGGATGAGCTCAATGTCACTTATGAAATTACGATTGTGTCAGCACATCGTACTCCCGAACGCATGTTTGATTACGCGCAAAAAGCACATGGCAGAGGAATTAAAGTCATTATTGCAGGTGCTGGCGGTGCTGCACATCTTCCGGGTATGACAGCAAGCGTTACTCCACTGCCCGTTATTGGTGTTCCTGTTCGTTCTTCCAACAGTATCGATGGATGGGATTCTATTCTTTCCATTCTGCAAATGCCAAATGGAGTTCCAGTAGCAACTGTTGCATTGAATGCTGCAAAGAACGCAGGAATTTTAGCAGCTCAAATTGTTTCGGTGCAAGATCCAGGTTTGTTGAATCGTATCATTGCCTTTAAAACATCTTTGAAAAATAAAGTGCTCGATGCGGCATCAAAAATGGAAAAAGTAAATGCAAAGTCAGTAAAGAAAGTAGTTTCAATTAAAAAAACAAAAAGTAAAAAATAAATAATCTAATTCTTATCATCCTTTCCTTTTTCTAGAGGGGGATTTAATCATTTTGTCATGAGAAAAAATGCCATATGGCAGCACATAAGTTGTGTTGTCTTTATTCTGTTTCCGAATTATTTATGTGCTCAAGCGGATTTTATTCCCGATCAAGTAGCCGGTGCTAATTGTTTTTTGTTTTCTCAACATGCAAGTTCTTCAGCATTTGGAAATCCTTCCATGCCTGACACCAGCGCCGCTTTTTCTTTGGGAACGTATTCTGCTTCTTCTTTTTTGGTGAAGGAATTAAATGAATATGGAATTGCATTCACCACCCGAATTTTAAAGAATAGTTATTTAGGAGGTGGATATCGTTATAAAGGATATTCGCTTTATAATACAAGTAAAGCAACACTTTCATTTAGTCGATTTTTTGGAAAAGCTTTTTCCGCGGGAATTCGTGTTGAACATTTTAGCATTCGGCAGGGAGAAGGGTATGGGCAACAACAATTTTGGAATGTACGTGCAGGAACTACAGTTCGACTCAGCCCGCAACTTTATGCATCCACTTACTTAGGGGTTCCATTAAAAAATAATGATTCGAAAAAAAAGACACCGTTTCATTTTGGTGTCATGTATCAATTTTCAGAGGTGTTTGCATGCATTGTAGAAAGTCAAATGTCGGGCTCCATACCTACACTACGAACGTCTTTGCGTTATCAACCTTCTCGACGAATTGAATTTATTGGCGGTATTGGGGGGAAGCCGCTTAGCACTTCTTTTGGATTTGTTTTGGAGTGTGGGTCAATGAAAATTGCAATTTCAACAGGGTATCGACCTGTTTTTGGATTTAGTCCGGCGGTAGGAATTGATTTCGCTACTCCATCCAGTAAATAACGGTGACGTCTATGAGAAAAATTATATTAATTGGATTTATTTTTAATCCGTGGAGTTATTGTTTAGCGCAAACTCCTATAACATTAAGTGAATCGGCAATCGAAACGCAAGCTGAAATGCAAAGAAATAATGATGGTGGAGAAGTAATTGATCCTGGCCAAGATTATTTTTTAAATCTAAATGCAAATGATGTAGCAGAGATTGTAAGTTCGCCTATTTTGAGTCCTGAACAAGCTCAAGCTTTAATTACTCATCGGCAAAAGTTCGGGATACTTATTGCAACAGAAGAGTTGCAAGTAACGGGTGCGTTTGATACTTCTTATTTGAAAAAAATAAAACCATTTGTTTTTTGTGGACAGCCTTTGGTGGATGAGCAATTTAAATTCTCTACCTTATTAGCAAGTGCTCGAAACGAAGTCTTGATTCGTTTTCGAAGAAGTTTGCAAGAAAAAGAGGGGTATGGTAAAGATGGAATTTTCCCTTTTTATCAAGGGGATCCTAATCAAGTGATGTTCCGTTATCGGATGCGTGCGGGAAATTATTTTAGTGCGGGGATCGTGATGGAAAAGGATCCTGGGGAAGTGTTGTTTGCATCGAATAATGGAGGAAGAATGGATTATTTTTCATGGCATGTATTTATTCGTCCCAATCGAATGATACGCACCATTTATTTTGGCGATTATCAATTTCAGTTCGGACAAGGATTGGTGGCATGGAATGGATTGTCGCTGGGAAAAAGTGCAGAAGTGAATCAGTTTTTCAGACGAGGAATGGGATTTAGACCGTATGCTTCAGCAGGAGAAGCGGGATACAATAAAGGAGTAGCAAGTTCTTTAGCATTCCATGATTGGAGTTTAGATCTTTGGGGTTCCTATCGGAAGTTGGATGCGAGTCTGTTTCCCGTAGATACAACTTTTAAAAATTTTGAAGTAAGTAGTATTATTGAAAGTGGATTACATCGCTCCTATGATGAAATCAAGAAAAAGGCGCTGATTAATAATTTGTCTTCAGGCGCACATCTGCAATGGGAAAAAGCACGAATCCGTAGTGAATGGACCGTGCATCAACAATATTTTAATTATCCCTTGTGGCCTGGAGATGATCCTTATGAAATGTATGATGCGGATGGAAAATCTTTTTTAAATGCAGGATGGGCTGTTCGTTATTTATTTAACAACGCTACGATTTATTCAGAGGTAGCTGTTGATCGGCAATTGGATAAAGCTTTTGTAGGAGGCTTGTTGTTAATGCCCGACAATCGTTGGACCATCAGTTTGCATTTGCGCGATTATGGGAAAAAGTATCAATGCGTCGGATGCGATGGTTTGAGAGAAGGAAGTAATACACAAAATGAAAAAGGAATTTTAACTGGATTTAGCTGGCAAATTCATCAACAACTTCGATTGCAAGGGTATCTAGATCAGTTTTATTTCCCATGGTTACGGTATACTACTTCAAGTCCATCTAAAGGAAGCGAATGGATCACGCAGCTTACGTACAATCCCGCCCGTACTAGTGAAGCTTATTTACGCATAAAAGAAGAAGTAAAAATGAATGATGTGTCAACTAACGGTTACGATGTACCGAAAGAAGAAAAAAAAATTAATATTCGCGCCAATGTGCAATGGATGTATACGAAAAACTGGGAGTTTCAAGCTCGTTGTGAATGGGTGGGGTTATCACAATCTTTAGGTAATTCAAATGGGTTGATGTTTTTTCAAGAGGTAAGATATAAGCCATTAGGAAGGCCATATAGTTTGGCTGTTCGCTGGTCGATGTTCCAAACAGATTCGTATGAAACGCGTATTTATAGCTACGAACAAGATATGGTGGGCTCGTTTAGTCTGCCTGCCTACTCGGATGAAGGCCATAAATACTACTTTTTACTTCGATATAGACTCCTAAAGGGATTGGATGTATGGATTCGATATAGTAGAAGTATAATCGTGCAAAACGTTGCTATACAAGACGTTGATATCTCGCCTAAGGAAGAACTGAAAACTCAACTTAGGTGGCAATTCTAAGTTTTACCTTGATTTTATCGAGAAAATCGTATTTGAGCAAATTAGCCTTTCATATTACGGTTGTATCGCTTAAATTCGCAATCACACAATACCTAAACAATTATTATGAAACTTAGATTACTCATTATTGCTCTCTTTCTATCGACTTCAGCGTTGATGATTCCATCAGCCGTTGCCGCTGGAACAGGAAGTTATTCAATTCCTGCGGGGATTACGACTTCAGATTATATGGCACGAACTATTATCTTTCGTGTAAAACCTGAATTTCGTGCTCTCTGTTCAGAGAATCAAATTGTATCCAATCCCATTAATAAAATTTTGTTTGGACTCGGACAAACACAACTGTTCAAGGTTTTTCCAAATCATCAGCCTCCTGCAACTCCATTCAACGAGCGCGGACAAAAATTAGTTGATCTTTCCTTGATTTATGAATTGCATTATAGTGCCAATTTGGATTTAGTAAAAGTGATAAATTCATTATTGAGTACGGGCATCATGATGTATGCAGAAGTAAAATATTTGCCTACGGTAGAATATATTCCAAGTGATCCTTCTGCTTCTTCGCAATATCATTTAAGTAAGATTGATGCGTATACTGCTTGGGATATTCATAAAGGAGATACCAATACAGTTATTGGAATTGTAGATACTGGTACCGATTTAGATCATCCAGACTTAGCTGCAAATATGAAAATTAATTATGCAGATCCTGTAAATGGAATTGATGATGATAACGATGGTTATATTGATAATTTTAAAGGATGGGATTTAGGAGAGAGTGATAATACTCCAGAAACAAATGCAAGCAATCATGGTTCGCATGTAGCGGGTTGTGCTGCTGCAGTTACCGACAATGGAATTGGTGTTGCTGCTCCTGGATTTTATTGCAAATATTTACCAGTGAAAATTGCGGATGCATCTGGTGCGCTTACCAAAGCTTATGAAGGTATTGTCTATGCAGCGGATCACGGTTGTCAAGTGATTAATAATTCATGGGGCGGAGAAGGCGGAAGTTCATTCGGGCAGAATATTGTTGATTATGCAACTTTCAATAAAAACAGTTTAGTAATTTGTGCTGCAGGAAATAATAGTTCAAGTTCAAATTTTTATCCTGCTGCGTTTAATAATGTGTTAAGTGTTGCAGCTACCACTTCATCGGATGCAAAGGCTGGGTTTTCAAATTATGGTGCTACTGTTGATATATGTGCACCAGGAAATAACATTTATGCTGCTCAATCAAACAATACCTATGCAGCACAAAGTGGAACATCGATGGCATCTCCAATAGCTGCAGGATGCGCTGCTGTAGTAAAATCATACTTCCCCACCTACACTGCAGCACAAGTAGGAGAGCAACTTCGTGTTACCGCTGATAATATTTATGGGGTTTCGGGAAATGCGGGATTTCCTAATATGTTAGGTAAAGGAAGAATTAATTTTCTGAATGCATTGACATTGACTAGTCCTTCAGTTCGAATGATTAATCGTGTAATCACAGATAATAACGACAATATTTTAGTAGTGAATGATAGTATGTTTATCACTGCTGATTTTACCAACTATCTTGATCCTACCTCTAATTTAATTGCTACATTAACTGTAATTTCTCCTTATGTAACTATTGTGGATGGTTCAACAACATTGGGAGCGATTCCAACATTGGGTGTTACAAATAACAATGCGGATCCATACGTAGTAAAAATTAATTCGAATGCACCTCAAAATATCTTGGTGACTTTTAAAGTTACTTATCAAGATGGATTGTACAATGATTTTGAAATTTTTCAAGTGACCATCAATGTTGATTATTTAAACATTACCATTAATGATGTGTTTACTACGAATTCAAGTAAAGGCCGTATTAGTTATAATGGAACAGGTCAAGCAGAAGGATTGGGATTTGATTATAATTCACAAGGAACTATAACTTATGAAACTGGGCTCATGATTGGTACAAGCAGCAGTGTAGCGGATAACGTACGTGGTGCTTCAGGTACCGATAATGACTTCTTACCACTAGCTACGATTCAGAAAAATGATCCAGGTGTATGGTCCGATTTTGATACGTATGGAAAATTCAATGATAACATCAATTCAAATCCAATGGGATTATTAGTTGATTATCGTTCGATGTCGTGGTCTTCTTCTCCCTTTACAAAGTTTCATATTTTCGAATACACTATTCGCAATAATGGTAATAATACTTTGAACAATTTGTACGCTGGAATATTTTCTGATTGGGATATTCAAACTTTTGCTAATAACAAAGGGAATGAAGATGCAGGGTTGAAAATGGGTTATGTTTATTGTACAGACGCCAATGGTTTATACGGTGGGACAAAAGTTTTAACACCTGGAGCTTTCATTCATAATGCAATTGATAATATAACAGGCGGTGCTGGAGGATTGGATTTATCAAATGGATTTGATACCAATGAAAAATATTTGTCATTGAGTACACAGCGCCCAACGGCAGGTGTTGCTGGAACAGGTAGTGATGTTATTGATGTAGTCAGCACAGGACCGTTTACTTTAGCTCCTGGTGATTCAACGGTTGTAGCCTTTGCCTTACTAGCTGGAGATGAGTTAAACGATTTAACAGCTAGTGCTACTCAAGCACAAATTAAATATGATTTAGTGACTGCATTGAACGAGAATAACCCAAGCGGAATTTATACAACCAACGCTTATCCAAATCCAAGCACTGGATTTATTACGATTCCACTTTATTTGCAAACTGCAGGTGCGTTATCCATTGAGATGTATGACTCTATGGGTAAACTAATTTCAGCAGCGGCATTAGTAAATCGAAATGCAGGTGAACAGCAAGTTCAAATGGATTTGAGTACTTTGTCTGTTGGTCTATATCATTACAGACTTTTCAATGAGAAGGGTTCTGTTGGCGGTACGATTCAGAAAAATTAATAGTTATTATTTATTTTCGAAAAGTCCTGGGATTTTATTCCAGGACTTTTTGTTTACATTAACCTCGTACCTTAGCATACGAATTATTTCTAAAATTTAGTTTCTGTGGACATCGTTATTATTTCACTTGCTATTCTCCTTTCCATTGTTGGTGTGATAGGATGTATCATTCCTGGATTGCCTGGAACCCCTCTTAATTATGTTGCGATGTGGTTGATACAATGGGTTTCGCATCCTTTCGAAAAATCCACTCTTATCATTTATGGAGTACTCACCATCGCCATCGTCATTATAGATTATATGTTGCCAGTTTGGTTTGCAAAAAAGTATGGTGCTACCAAGCAAGGTATTTGGGGTAGTATCATTGGAATGTTATTGGGGATTTTCTTCACTCCTGTGGGAATGATCCTTGGAATGATCATTGGCGCCATTGTAGGAGATCGATTAGCGGGGAAATCAACAAGTGATGCTACTCGATCGGGATTTGCTACATTTTTTGGAACACTTTTGTCAATGGGATTAAAGTTGAGCGTTTCTCTTTTAATTTCTTTCTTCGTATTTTATGAGAGCTTTAATTTTTTTTATAAATAAAAATAGTCCTATGGAAATGAAATACCGAACTGCAATAGAAGCTATAAACTCAATCAAAAGTGGACAAAGAGTTTTTATGCAGGGTAGCGCTGCCACTCCTTCGCTATTGTTAAAATCACTTTTCGAAAGAAAGGGTGAATTGAAAAATGTGGAATTAATTAGCATTAGTACCTTAGGAAATGTCGTCTTTAACTCAAAAGAGTTGGGAGATAGTTTTTTTATTAATTCACTTTTTGTTTCTGATAGCGTACGTGAAATGGTGAATAGCGATTGTGGGGAGTATGTCCCCGTTTTTTTAAGTGAGATTCATTTGTTGTTTGAAAGAAATATTTTAGAGCTTGATGTTGCTCTCATTCATGTATCTCCTCCTGACAAGCATGGCTTTTGTTCTCTGGGGACTTCAGTGGATGTAACACGTTCCGCTGTTAAAAATGCAAAGGTTGTCATTGCACAAATCAACAAACAAATGCCACGCACACATGGTGATGGAATTATTCATGTGGATGAGATGGACGCTTTCTTAGAGGTAGATGAACCACTCCCGGAAGTGAATTACGAAAAGCATGTTGATGATGCGGATCGAGCCATTGGTAAATATTGTGCAGAATTAATTGAAGATGGTTCCACTTTGCAATTAGGAATTGGTGCCATTCCCGATGCAGTTTTATCTTGTTTGCATCATCATAAAAATTTAGGAGTTCATACCGAAATGTTTTCGGATGGAATAATTCCGTTGGTGGAAAAAGGGGTGATCAACAATAAAAATAAAAAAAATCATCCCGGAAAAATTGTAACTGGTTTTGTGATTGGAACAAAAAAGTTATATGATTTTGTTGACGACAATCCACAAGTTTCTTTTTTAGATGTGGGATATGTAAACGATACCAATGTGATTCGTGCTAATCCAAAAGTGGTTGCCATCAACTCTGCCATTGAAATTGATATTACCGGACAAGTTTGTTCGGATTCTATTGGTACCTATCAGTATTCTGGAGTGGGAGGGCAGATGGATTTTATCAGGGGTGCAGCATTATCGGAAGGCGGAAAGCCCATCATCGCCATGAAGTCCATCGCAAAAAATGGTGCTTCTAAAATTGTCCCATTGCTTAAAGAGGGCGCAGGTGTAGTGACCACAAGAGCGCACGTACATTACGTTGTTACGGAATATGGAGTTGCTTATTTGTTCGGGAAGAATTTAAGGCAACGGGCCATGGCCTTATTAAATATTGCACATCCTTTGCACAAAGAGTGGTTAGAAAAGGAAATAATTAAAAGGTTTGGAGCGTAGCATCCGATCTTTATAAAGTCAGAGCATTACAATTATCTAGTGATTTCGAGCTAAATCTAAACGGAAAATGGCAATTTTGACTCTGTAATTGATTGATATGTAATGACTATATGTTATTTTTAAATATATTTTGGAACTATTGGTTCAGATTCTATCTTTGCAGTCCTATTAAAAAATAGGGAGCATAGCTCAGCTGGTTCAGAGCATCTGCCTTACAAGC
>CAIXTT010000286.1 GCA_903922455.1 uncultured Bacteroidota bacterium
GGGATTTTCATGGTGAAGCAAAGATAGGAAGGAGCGCTAAAATAATGACATGAATTAAGAATGGGAATTCCGAATGAAATGGAGGAACTTTCTAGGGGGTCAGTTTGGGCCGAAACAAGGGGGTCAGTTTGGGCGGAAAGAGGGGGTCTGTTTAAAAAGAAATCAGGGGGTCAGTTTGGTCCGAAACAAGGGGGTCAATTTGGGCGGAATATCCAAACTAAGTACAAAAAAAATTACCTATTCAATAATAATTTACTATTTTGAATTCGTGAGTCAATTTTCAATCGTAAAATGTACATTCCTCCCGAAATAAAAGAGGGGAGTTGAATGGTGGGGTTAATTTCGTCATTTACAAATTTTGAATAAACAAGTTTTCCATCTAATGTGTAAATTTCAAGTAATCCATTTATTCTTGAGTTATTAAAATTGATGTTGAAAATTCCATTGTTTGGGTTGGGGCTAACATTGAAAATTTTTTGACTTAATTCATCTAGCCCAACTCCACTTGTTACATGAATAAAATGTTTTCGCTTAAACCAATTGTCACAACCCGCTGCATTCATTGCTGTTAATTCGACAGAATAAGTGCCAGGCATCGAGTAAACATGATAAGGATTAGTAAGTGTACTTGTAGCATATGTACTATCACCAAACTCCCAATAATAAGATGTTGAATTTACACTAACATTATTGAAGAAAACCGTATCATTCGCTTGAATGGTAATACTGTCGGGATAGAAAAACGCAACAGGAGCAATTGATGGGACCGGATTATAGGGTGTGTCAAATAAAATACTTTCCGCAATGGTGGATGAATCTGTAGGCAACCATTTAGTTTGAAATAAGGAATATTCATCGTGACCCGCACCTGGTATTTCAGCGTATTGCCAGTTTAGAGTGGTTCCTCGAGTAACAGCATTGCTATCACAAAATGCAAAAAAAGTTCGAGATCTATCGAGTCTTGTTACTCCAGTTATATCAAAACAGCTTCCATTAATTTGTGAGTCCAAATCCAAATCTCCAACACACACCGCATAGTTTTCATTGTAATATTGAATGATATGTTCATTACAATTCCATCCATATATATTATAAGAATGAGGGCAAACACCTCCAGTTGGTTGTAACGGCATTATCAACCCACATGCCCAAGGCTGAGCAACTCCTAAAAATGTATCAGTTGGAAGTGTATAACCAAATGGACTCATTGATAAAGCCATTTGAATAGGAACAGAATCAGGATATGCTTGACGTATCAACATGTAGCGTGTAACAAATTGTCCTCCAGAAGAGAATCCTGATAAATAACTAGGAATAATATTTCTGTTTTCTTTACTTTTAATTAGATCATAAACTCTCTTTAATACAACAGAACCAGATAATCTATATACACATGCTGCTCCTGATGAATTTGGATTAGTATCTAATGAATGAATTAAGGATGACTGTGAAACCATAGTACTGCCTGCTCCATCTAAAGTCAAACCTATCATTAATGCTCCTCTACGATCAGCAATTGACGATAAATTACCAATAGTTCCAGCTCCAGTTCCTCCAGTTCCATGAATAACAAACCAAAGTGGACTCGATATCGAGTCATAATTTAATGGCTTGTAAATGTAAAAACTTTGATATTCCCAACTAAAAAGTTCTGGAATAGTTAAGGAGTCTTTACTCAAACCAATTGGAAAAGTTTGAGATTTCCCGGAACCCATCCCTAATAAATAAAGTACTATTATGAAAATAATTTTCCTCATTCAATTAATAATTTAAGCGTTTTCATAGAGTCATCAATAAATACACGCACTAAGTAAATACCTGAGAATAATCCAGAGTCGAATTCAAAAATCATTGAATTGCCATTCTCTGAAACTATTTTATTAGGTAAATTTACAATTATCCCCATCGAATTGCAAATTTTAAAGTCTATAAATCTTGGCTTTTCTCCTGTATATATAATTTTAGCCTTAAAGTCACCACTAGACGGATTCGGAGAAATTGAAAAATTAAAATCATTTTTATTATTTACAGCCATAATGCGACTCTCTGTCTCTTCTTCACACTCTCCAACACAATCTCCATGAGAAAGATGGATATATAAGGAATCCAAATCAACTAATATCAATTCATCATCATGACAAATAAACACTGAATCTTTACTAGAGTTTAATACACTTGTAACTTCAATAGTATCCATAAATAAGGAAGTACAGCCAAATCTCGAAACTTCTAAGGTAACAATTTTACTACCTTCCGATGAAAATTCAATATTACTTGGGTTCTGTCCAGTACTGGTGGCTGGCGTACCGTCCTCAAACGTCCAACTATATGTAGCATTATCAGGTGTGTTACCTGTATAAAAGAAATCAAAAGCTAAATCCGAACTTGAACAATTTCTAGAATATTCAAATATCGCAGATGGGTTTGGAATATCGTAAAGCGTATTAAGAGTGACGTTCGTCAGAACTACATCATTATTATCAAAATAAATAGCAGCTTGATTTACAATAACAATTCCATCGTCTAAATTAGCAAGTGGAGATATGCTGAAAGTAAGGTGACCAACGCTGTCTGGTTCTAATTCAATATCATCAAATTTCACTAATATTGTTTGATCAGGATTAATTGCAATATCAGTAATTGTATGACTAGAACTTAAAATTTTTAAAGACGTTAAATCTAAATCCAAATCAAGTTTGTCAGTAACATAAATATTATGTGCATCCCCAGAACCAATGTTATGAAAATTAATATTAAAAGTAAAATTTTGATCTTTATCTACATTTCCATTTTCTCCACACCCCTTTGGATTAACAGTTAAATTATTAGGGTCACATGAACAGTTTTCAACTTCAAACAGTAATGGAAGTTGCCCCATGTCCTCAAATACTAAAATGTCATCAATCGCAAAATCATTTCCAGCTGGGGAAATGGTATTATTATTTAAGCGAAAACAAAATGGAATGGATCCCGAAAGTGAACTAGAACACCAATTAAAAAAATATGAATTCCATAATGAATTCTGCAAAACTGGGGATCAAACCATCTTCAAATTAACTAACTTTGCATAGAATTAAGAAAATATTCCAAAATGCGTTATCTCGTCACCGCCGCCTTGCCTTATGCCAATGGTCCTTTACACATCGGACATATTGCAGGTTGTTATTTGCCTTCCGATATTTTTGTTCGCTATCAACGATTGATGGGTCGAGATGTGAAATACATTTGCGGGTCGGATGAACACGGCGTGCCCATCACATTAAGGGCGCGCAAGGAAGGCATCACGCCGCAACAAGTAGTGGATACCTATCATGCAATGATGCGCGATAGCTTTAAAGAGTTCGGAATTTCATTCGATATCTACCATCGCACTTCTGATAAAATTCATCACGAAACCGCTTCCGATTTTTTTACAACGCTTTACAATAAAGGTGTTTTTAAGGAAGAAGAATCGGAACAATATTTTGATGAAGAAGCCAATCTATTTTTAGCCGATCGATACATCACGGGCACTTGTCCGAATTGCTCGAATCCAAATGCGTATGGCGATCAATGTGAGAAATGCGGGAAAACATTAAGTCCGCGTGAACTCATCAACCCACACTCACAGCTCAGTGGAAAAGCACCTGTGTTGCGCAAGACGAAGCATTGGTATTTACCGTTGGATACGATGCAGCAGGAATGGTTGCAGGAATGGCTGTTGAGCAAAGAAGATACCTGGAAGAAAAATGTTTTTGGGCAGTGTAAGAGTTGGCTCGATCAGGGATTGCAACCGCGTGCTGTGACGCGCGACCTCGACTGGGGTGTGCCCGTTCCCCTACCCGGAAATGAAGGGAAGGTTTTGTATGTATGGTTTGATGCACCCATCGGTTATATCTCAGCCACCAAAGCATTAACTGCACAATGGGAAGATTATTGGAAGAAAGAGGATAGTAAGTTGATTCACTTTATTGGAAAAGATAATATCGTTTTTCATTGTATCATTTTCCCGGCAATGTTAAAAGCGCATGGCAATTATGTATTGCCTGAAAATGTTCCGGCCAATGAATTTTTAAATTTGGAAGGCGATAAGATTTCTACATCACGTAATTGGGCGGTGTGGTTGCACGAATACCTATTAGATTTTCCGAATAAGCAAGATGTCTTGCGTTATGCACTTTGTGCCACTGCACCGGAAACAAAGGACAATGACTTTACATGGAAAGATTTTCAAGATCGTAACAACAATGAGTTGGTAGCCGTGTTCGGAAATTTCGTGAATAGAACATTGGTGTTGACCGCTAAATATTTTGAAAATAACGTTCCTGCGAGAGGGAAATTAGATGATGCAGAAAAAACATGTTTAGATGCATTGACCTCTGCACCCAAGTTGGTGCAAGAAAGTATTGAACGTTATCGTTTCCGCGAAGCCTTGTCGCATGTGATGGATTTAGCAAGAGCAGGAAATAAATACTTAGCTGATACGGAACCCTGGAAATTATATAAAACAGATCCAGAAAAAGTAGCGACCATTTTAAATTTAGCATTGGAAATTACCGCAACTCTTTCTTATTTGTGCGAACCATTCCTTCCCTTTACCTCGCAAAAATTGCAAGCCATGTTAAATATCCAACCGAAAAGTTGGACCGATGCTTTCGGTAACGAAGCATTAGTAGCAGGTCATGCATTGGGCGAAGCGTCCTTGTTGTTTGATAAAATTGAAGACGAAGAAATCAGTAAACAAATTCAAAAGTTGGAAGCCACCAAAATAAATAATACACCCGTAGAAGAAATTTCTACCGGAGAAAAATCATTAACTCCTTTTAAGGATGTTACTACTTACGACGATTTTAGTAAGATGGATTTACGTGTAGCGACCATTGTTGCAGCGGAGAAAGTAGAAAAAGCCGATAAGCTTTTAAAACTTACGTTGGATACCGGAATCGATACTCGTACTGTAGTGAGTGGAATAGCGCTTCATTTTAATGTAGATGAAATTATTGGTAAACAAGTCACCTTGCTCGCTAACTTAGCTCCACGAAAAATTCGTGGTATTGAGTCGAATGGAATGATTTTAATGGCCGAAGATGGAGATGGGAAATTGGTGTTTGTACAACCGGCTAGAGCAACGAAGAACGGAAGTACGATTGCGTAATAATAATTTTGAATAAAACCTCCTTTTACCACAGAACACAAAGATTTTCACCGGGATCGCAAATAAAATGCGTATAAATATTATTTCTCATATGGATTAAATCCGCGAGTATCGTATTTATCCGTGTCATCCGTGTTAAAAACTGATGATCTACTAATTATCCGCAAATTAGTGGTAAAAAAATTAGATCTTTGTAAAGAAAATAAATAGTGATCTTAAAGTGTTGTTTTTTTGATATGATTTTTAACTTCTTAGCGCCCCCGCGCCTTTTTAACCTGAGCTTGCCGAGGGTTGCGAGAAAATTTATCGACAAGAAAATCGCACGAGAATCTTAGCGCCTCTGCGCCTTTTTAACCTGAGCTTGCCGAGGGTTGCGAGAAAAACTAGCGAAGAGAAAATTTACTTTCGAAGGAACTCAGTCTTTAGCCAACTATTCAAATCATTTAATACCTCATTGGTAATTTGATGCTGCATCACATATTCTTTTCCATAAATTTGAAACCCATGTTGTGTTAACGTATTTATAATTCTTCTTCCATCACTAATTGGAATCACTGCGTCCATGGTTCCGTGACTTACAAAAATATGCGTGCGTTGCTTTAGAGAAACTGGACTTTGTTGCGTATTGATCTCATCCGGGAACCTTCCACTTAAACAAACAAGGCCTTTGAAACGGCGTGGTGGTGTTAATCCTACACGAAGTGATGTGATCGCTCCTTGACTAAATCCACCCAGAAAAATATTATTTGTATCAACATGGTACTTCTTAATTATTTGTTCTATCAACAAATTTAATTTTTTCTTGCTTTGATTCGCTTGCTCCAAATTCTCTTTGAACATTCCATTACCAAACTGCAAATCGTACCACATATATCCACCTCCTTCTCTTTCGAAGGGTGCTCTAACCGATACCACCAGTACGTTTTGAGGAAGCGATTTCGACAAACTCAATAAATCCATTTCATTGCTGCCAAATCCATGTAATAAAAATAATACAGGAGGATGGGCGGACAACGGAAGAGATGGTTCTACCACCTTATAGTGTAAAGTTTCCTGCGACTGGCAACTGCTTCCATGCAGCAAGACCAAGAGAAATAGAAAGGTAGTTACAAAATGAAGAAATCGTTTTCTTTGCATATTGGAGGCTGCTTTTTTCGATAGAACGGTAAAAATACGGAAAATGAGTAGGGAAAAGAGGATTGCATCAGCCCATAATGATACAAAAAACATCAATTTTACTTAACTTCGTCGTCTCATGAAAAACCGAGCAGCACTATCCATTCTCTTTTATTTTATAATGACAAATTTTATTGTCGCCCAAAATCTCAGCGTGAGTCCGGCTCAACTGAACTTTGGGATCAAGAACGAGTTGACTCCCGATAGTCAGCAAGTCACCATCTCCAATGCTTCAGGCAACGATATAACGGTGACGGGTTACCGCTTTTACGCGAAGTATGGAAGCAATCCTTTTAGTACCAGTGCTGGCAACATCACAATTCCAGATGGAGGAAGTCAAGCGATATGGATTAAATTTAAAGTTCGACATAATGTTTATCACAACAGTGAATTGTTTATTTTAAACGATGGGAACAAAGGTGCCTTGCGTGTTGATTTGTTAGGTCAAGGA
>CAIXTT010000287.1 GCA_903922455.1 uncultured Bacteroidota bacterium
ATGTTTTTCTTGCTAAGTATTTCGGCTTGAGAAGGGGTAATAAGCTTATTTTCTAATAGTACCCAGAGTGCTTCTTTCGTTGTTTGATCGTTTAAAGATAAATTTTCTGAAATACTTTTATTTTTGCAATGGTTTAGCCACTCAGGAGTGGATATAATTTCCTGTTTTTTTATAATCAATATAATTTCTGCTTCTTCTATTGTTGATGCCGGCGATAAAACTTTTTGTATAGAGGAACTCAATTTAATTAAAGTCAGATTTCCTACGTTATATTGCGATCTGATGGAAAATTGAGACAATAATTTTAGTTGGTCAATCGGAACTAAATAGGCAATGGTGTCAGTTGGAATAATTGAATATTGATCAATTAAATTATCTTTTTTTGATAGGTATAGGTTTTGTACTAACCTCGAATTTGTATCATTTGATGAACCTAGAATTTTAATTGTCTCGACGGGATTTGATTTTTTATAATCGTTGATTTGTTTAACTTGTTCCTCAATTTGTATTACATTGGAGTAATGACGAGATGAAAATAGATTTAGCGCATCGTGAAAGGGAAATACCCAGAATAAAACGGATAAAATTATTAGTAAAACGGAGTGAATTTGAAGTTTGTTTTTTGCTTTTAAGTAGGCTTTAATTTCCTGTAAGGCTATTTCAATTGTAAATCCATTTAATGCCAGTAAGAGAACAAGGTTAATGATATGATGCTCGGGATAAAAATAACCATACATTAGTATCGAGAGACTTGAAATGGAAAGTAATAAGTAAAATGGATTCTTACGTTTTATTTGACTAATAATTAGTATCAATAATCCCACAATGCTAGCAATACCCCATAATCCTAAGGCGGTGTGATGGATATTTTGAAAGTTATTTGTTACGATTTCATAAGGATTTAAGTACCCTAAGTTTAATAGAATACCACTAAGTAATAGTGTTCCAATTGAAATACAATTTAAAATCAGAAGTTCTTTAGCTTTATTTAAAGTAGTGTCTTTATTTAGAAATAGAATAAGTGTAAATGGAAGAAGGATAAATAAAATTATTTTCCCAATGAGTAAGGTTGTAAAAAATAACCAAATTCTTAAGAAAGTGAATGACTTTAATTCAGTATTGAAGCACTGTTTTATTTTGCTTATGGTTACAAAGCATGCAGTGGATTGTAAGACGTAAATGAGCCCGTTTGGCAAGCCTCTCGATGTAAGCAGGAACGGGGTCGTGGATATCATGATACCCCATAAAAACAGTAAACGGTACTCGTTGTTTTTTTTTGGTGACCAGAACAGAATAAATATTGCAATAAATGAAATTCCAGAACATATAATTCGAAAAGGAAATGGGCTTAATGTTTGAAGGTTTAGGAGCGGTAAGAAAAGTTGTTTAGCTATGAAACTTTGGATTGTGAATGCAGAGTTAAATTTGTCTATACTAAAATATTGGTATAGATACTCATATTCATTTTGAGTAAGAAATGGTAATTGAATAAAGTGAAAGTAGGTATAAGTAAAAATAAAAAGCAATGTGAAATAATAGATGATTCTATTATTTGTTTCTAAACAATTTAGAGATTTTGTTAAAAGTTTATTCAATAGTAATTTCATAAATTTTACCTATAATTTCTTTGGAGGGGAATGGAATATTTTCTTGTTCAAACGGTGCGCCAAACCACCATTTAGTATTATGGAATTCTTGGTCAATAATTAGTAGCATTTGGTTGTTAGGTATGCTTGTAAAGCTGCTGTCCATGTAGCAGATTTCTTGCATTTGATTTGCTTCGGGACCAATCTTCCATATGATTTCTGTTGGTGACCACTCAATTTCGAAGTAGTAGTAGTCTTTTCCAAAGAGGTCTCTGTCAATTGCAAGCTGTCCACCTGTTGTAGCTCTAGATGATTTACCCCATCTGAACGAACTTGATTTTTTATCATTATGTACTAAAGTTACACATCCTCCAGCTTGCTTACTAGGGTCTTGACAAGCCATATCCCAATTGGTACAGGCAACTAGTATTTTATCCTCGTCATCACTTAAATCTTTTGTAGGATGAGGTAGCCAATCTGTTTTTCTATTTTTATTGGGTGTAGTTCTTCTAAAAAATGGTGGAAAAGAATTCAATGGACAATAAGGATGCGCCTTGATGATTTCAAAATCTATTTCCGAATAACCAGAAAGTTCTTTTCTTGCACTATTTTCATCGCCAACGTAGTCACTCATATATCCTCCGTTTTTGCAAGGTTTTAAATGGTTCCAAGGTTCTTCACTTTGTGTTATTAGCCAAATTGCATTCGTGATTCCATTCCACATATTGGAGTCATTCAACAATCTAGTTAATTTACATTTTACTCTGTACTTACCATAAGTTAATCCATGTCTAGTTTTTATTCCACTAATCTCTTTACGCCAATCAAAGGGCTTACTGGAAGGGTTCCTTAGTTCAATGCTTTTGTCTTTTTCATTATAGCGAACCGACTCACATGCTGACCGAGGTCGAGTTGGAATGGTATAGATTCTTTCTTCTAATGCTGTAAAACTTTTATTCCAGTAGTAATCTTCCCTATTGTATTCATTGGAATTTACATCTGCTATTACAGGAATATTTTTTAAATAGGTGTCAGAAATAATGGTAGGTATAAATTGCTCAACACAGGCATTATTCTTTAGGTTTTTATTGGAATTACATGTTAAGCATAAAAATTTCTGATCGCTCGTACTGTTGTAGCTATTTGGGTTTACATAAATACCTTTACTGAAGTCAATAGTGGATTTAACTTTTAACACGCTTGTTGAAGTGATATTAGAAATTCCATTTAAAGGGTCGGATACGCGTTGAGTTAAATAATCAAATGGATTGATAAAGTATTCTTGACTTTTCTTGTTTAAATAAAGAACTTGTTCGGGAATACTCTTGTTGTTTTTACTTTCTTCATCAATTACCAATAACATAAATTCATAATTCCCCATTCTTGGATTTCTTTTCCAAGGTTGGTTAATACCGTTTTCCATATACTTGGATTCGAATCTTGGATTTCCTACAATTCTAAACGAATCTGAAATCAGATGATATTCATCGTCAGCAGGAATCACACTTGTTTGCTTTATTCCAATTGTAGTGTCTTCCCAACTGCCATAAAAATTGTCACTTTGAGAGTTGAAATATTCAAAGGAACTGTCTGGACGAATCGGATATTTGTAAGAAGAATTTTGGTAGTAGATTTTATAATAAAAAGAAGCAGGTACATTTCCCTTGTTTTTAATTTCAAATGTGAATTTGAAATAACCACTTTCAATTTGATTTTTTGTTGGAATTTCAATTCCTTCGTTTATGTCATTCCATTCAATACCTATTTCTTTAATAGTATCATTTTCATCTCCCCAATTGACGATGGGATGGAATGAAAAGACTTCAAAACTTTGACCTTCACCGCCAAAAACACTTTCCGATTTTTTATTGCAAGCAATCACAAACGTGAAGAAAATTACTGAACATGCTATATTGAGTATTTTAAAGTTCATAATTATTGAATTGGAAATTCTCCGTAATATTTTTTAATTAAAGTTCTTTCGTTAATAGCGTCATAATTTTCCGCATTAAATATTAATTTCTTTTGTGATGGAATGTAGGTAGTACTTAATCTCTCATAGTAAAATGGACTAGCACCTCCAATAGTTGTTTTTGGAAAATAAGAATTGAGAATAGTTATTTTACTGTTTTCTTCAAGAATTATTTTATAAAGGGCGTACCTCCATCCTCTACTTAAAATCAGGTATTCATTGTTTTTAAGTGGAAACCACTGATCGAGGGCAGATAGAGATAGTAAAACATTTGTGGACCGATTTTGATAATCGAGGACAGTAAATTCAATGATCGATCCTGCTCTTCTGCCAATAAAAATATTATTTGTAGATTCATTTGTAAATAGTAAATACTGCTCATTTCCTAGACTAGTAAGAGATTTTATTTCACCTGGACTAATCCCATTTTGATATTTGCATTGGAATAATATTGCTTTCGTATTTACCAACCTCGTTCCATCAAAACTTATCCAGGCTGAGCTTTGTTCAGCGAAAAGCGTAGAATGCGAAGTAAATATCCATTTGTTTTTTTGATTAATAACTATACGTTTTTCCGTTACACTCTTTGCATTTAAATAAAAGTAATTGATATCATCGTGATCAATTGTTCGTTTGCTGATTAAAAGTTCACCGAGATGATTTATTCCAATTTGATATGGATTTTCAAGCGTGCTCGCTGGTAAATTAATTTTTCGAATTTGTTCCTTTGTCTTAAACAGTAATGTATTGTTATTCTCGATACTTGCAAGTTGATTTTTTTCAACGTTAAATATCGTATTAATATTAGAATGCTCCTTCAACCACAAATCTTGTATATCGGATTCACTCAGTTTTGTTTTTGGTAAGTATGGATGATATCCAGCTGCTGTTGTATTGTATTCTCCTTCCATCTGACGAATTAATGTGGAATCGCCGCTAGGAGCTGGATCTGATCCGAATGCTATTTCTAATGATTCTATGCGAATTGGTGATGGGCCAATATTCCATATGTATGCCTTTAATGTGGATTCTTTTGTTATTGGATAACCTTCTGTTTTTATTCTGCCGTTTATTATGTTAGGTAGTTTGACGATGAAGTCTGGATCACTACTATAACTTGCACTCCAAAATGGTTCGTTTTGACCAGGGGTTTCAATTGTTACTACAAAAATGAAATTCAAACTATCTGTACTTAGTCGTGTAACTTTAGCTTGTGTTTTAATTAATGATAAACTATCTTTATAATAGTCAAAAATCCGTAAGCTAAATCCTGGGCTATATGATTTATTTCCATCCAAATAAAAACCTGTTGAATCATAGTTTTTATCAGTACTTTGACTGTTCTGGAATATAATTTTATAAGTATCTACTCCACTTTTAGTTATTGTACCCGTGTTTTCTGATTGAAAATATTCAGAAAATTCACGTTCAAGAGAATTGATCGATACACTCGATTTATCAATGACAACAAAAAATATAATGTAAATTATACTGCCTGCAAAAAGCAAAACTATGGATTTGCTTTTCTGAAATGAATATGGATTTCGACTATTCAAAAGTCAATTCAAAGTCGTCAAAAGAAGCTTCTTCTTGTTTGGGTGCCCATCCATATATTTTTAATATGCCATCATTTACCTCCATTGGTAAATCCAGTTTAACTTCAATGCGCTTCCACCCTTTGTCATCTGTCTCTTGGGCGGATGATAGGAATGTGCTTTTCCAAATATAATTTGCACCCGTTGGACTATTGACAGTGGCCACCCATTGTGCTTCTTTTGGATCTCCGATGCATCTTATCCATATTGAAGCGGTCATCTTAGTATAACCTTTTGCCAAAAGATCCTTGACTTCTGCCTCATAAGTTAAGCTATAAACTCTTTCAGGTCCAGTAAAAATTGAATATTTGCCACTTCGACTTAATTTATTTGAAATGGCCTCATTTGAAATATTCCAATTTTTTAATTCATCAAAATCGCAGGTAATAATATTTGATCGATTCTTAGAATTAGAACAACTATTAAATAGTTGAACACCGCAAAACATGATAAGGAACAGTAGCGTTTTTTTCATGTTTCAAATGTAGGAAATATCATATTGCCAGATGAAACATAGAAGAGATTAATTAGCACAGTTCGATTAGAATATTGTGGAAAAATATGTTTATTTGCAAATATTATTACAACATGGTATTCTCGAGTATACTATTCCTCATTTATTTCTTGCCAATTTTCTTAGTTGTGTATTATGTTACACCCCAGCGATTTAGAAATGGATTTTTACTTCTGAGCAGTGTGGTTTTTTATAGTTGGGGAGCTCCACGTTTTATCTTTGTGATCCTTGGGACAACGATAATTGACTTTGTTTTGGTCCGCCTCATGGATCGAACCGCGAATAATTGGAGGCGTCGATTGTTTTTGTTGTTGTCTGTTTCTATAAATTTAGGACTGTTATTTTATTTTAAATATTCAAATTTCTTTGTTGAGAATATTAATGAAGTACTAGGATCGATTGGAATGAATCGAATTTCTTGGATTAAATTAGTGCTACCAATTGGTATCTCATTTTATACTTTTGAAACAATTACTTATGTCGTAGATGTTTACAGGAAGGTTCATAAGCCTCAGCCCAATTTTTGGAACTACCAATTATATATTATCTTTTTTCCAAAGCTTATTGCTGGGCCCATTGTCCGATATCATGAGTTTGCAGACCAAATAAAAAAAAGATATTATACTGATAATACTTCAAATAGGGTAGCAGGTTTTACTAGGTTTTCTTTAGGGCTTGGAAAAAAAGTTTTATTGGCAAATCCTTGTGGAAGTTTAGCAGATCAAATAATGGGGTATGATTTGAATGCTTTAAATTCTCCTCTTGCTTGGGTAGGAATTCTTGCATACACCATGCAAATTTATTTTGATTTTTCGGGGTATTCTGACATGGCTATTGGAATAAGTAGAATGATGGGATTTCGACTCCCAGAAAATTTTAATAGCCCCTATACTTCTAAAAGTATAACTGAATTTTGGAGAAGATGGCATATCACCTTGGGAAGTTGGATGAGGAATTATTTGTATATTCCCTTAGGAGGTAGCCACGTCAAAAGCAGTCGACGTTTATACTTTAATCTTTTTATTGTGTTCTTGGCGTCTGGATTTTGGCATGGTGCTTCTTGGAATTTTTTGTTTTGGGGCGTGTTTCATGGCTTTTTTCTTGTTATAGAAAGAGCGTTTTTGTTGAAGATTTATGAACGTACTACTGCTTGGATAACGATCCCTATTAACTTTTTTGTGGTGATGATTGGTTGGGTCTTTTTTAGATTAGAATCATTTGATGAGGCTAGTGTTTTTGTGAGTCGATTATTTGCAATGAAGGCTGGAAGTCTACAGTTGGTTGCGTTGGATAGTTTGGTCTATCTTATTATTGCCCTCGTATTTTCTTTTGTAACTTTATTGAACTTAGGAAAGAGACTCGAGAATTTGTTTTATTTGCCACCCTCTGAAAATGTATGGTTAAATGGCTGGCTTTTATCTACTTCAATTGTTTTGTTTTTGGTGTCTGTAAGTGCAATTACTTCGGTTGGTTTTAATCCTTTTATTTATTTTAGATTTTAATGGAAAAGAAAAAATTCTTTAATCAGATTTTGAATTTCTTGGGAGTGTTACTTTTTTTGTATCCCGCTTTTAATGGAATTACAGGTTTAGTTAAAGATCCAAAATTGGATGGTGCTGTTGAATTGAAAAAGGATACTTCCTTTTCGTTAAAAGGATGGTGGGACGGTACATGGCAAGAACCAAAGGAAGAGTATTTGAGTGAAAAATTTGGATGTAGAAATTATTTTGTGAGATTACATAATGAAATTGACTTTCGAATTTTTCATAAAGGACATGCTCGCAATTTGGTAATTGGTAAGGAAGATATTCTATATGAAAGAGATTATATTCTGACATATTTTGGTAAAGACTTTTTAGGGACGGATGTAATTACCAATAATGTAAATAAAATTAAAGAAGCTCAACGTATACTTTCTGAAAAAGGTAAGACTCTGATTGTAGTTTTAGCTGCAGGAAAAGGCTCATTTTATCCTGAGTATTTTCCTGTTGAATTTGATAGTATGAAAAGAGGCCCTACCAATTTTGAAGAAACAAGCAAGTTAGCTACTGATGCAGGTGTCAATTTTATTGATTTTTCAGTTTATTTTAAGAATCAAAAAGGGAATACGCCTTATTTGCTTTATCCTAAATATGGTGTTCATTGGAGTCAATATGCAATGACTTTAGCGGCTGATTCGTTGGTCCGCTTTATTGAATCAAAGAGATTCATTAAGATGCAACATTTCAAATGGAATGAAATAGCATTGAAAAGAGCAAAGGATATCGATTATGATATAGGAAGTGGTATGAATTTATTGTCCTACTTGAATGGTCCTAAGATGGGCTATCCGAAAATATTTTTTGAAGAAAATAAAGGGGAAGTAAAACCTTCAATTGTAGTGATTGCAGATAGCTTTTATTGGGGTATATTTAATATGGGGTTTTCAAATCTATTCTCAAAATCTCATTTTTGGTATTATAATAATGAAGTGTATCCAGAGCACTATAAGTCTCCTACATATGTAAATGATTTGGATTTAGCGAGTCAATTAAATGATCATGATGTCTTTGTATTGATGGCTACAGAGCATAATATTGCAGGCGCTGGTTGGGGATTTGTGGATGCCGTAATTAACTTGGAGAATAAAAATGAGGTCAAATAAATTGTTATGATGTTTTACTGAGCGATCCTTCGGATATTGGCAATCTTGATCCTCGATTATTGAACTCAATAGCGATAAATAGTTCGTTTAAACTATGTGACTATCAATGGCATAATTAATAAATTGGATTTGGAGAGTAGTTAAGACTCTGACTTACAATCCCTCTTCGTATTTTTACCATCCCAATGAACGTAGAAGAATTCTTCAATTTATTTATCAAAGAGTTAGAGTCGAAGCCAACTTTATGGTCTTATTATAAGTACCATACTGATTCTAAAAGTTTTGAGTTTAGAAAAGCTTATTTCTGTCAACGTCTAAGCTATATCGCTGATAAAATCAAAATGCATGACAGTATTACTTGGGATATCGGTTGTGGTTATGGAACTACTGCCATTTTTTTAGCTTTAAATGGATTTAAAGTGCACGGAACTACACTAGAATTTTATTTTAAAGAAATTCCAGA
>CAIXTT010000288.1 GCA_903922455.1 uncultured Bacteroidota bacterium
ATTCGATTTAATCCGGGCGCGAGAGTCTTGGATTTGGGCACAGGTGGAGGTTTTCCAGGGATTCCGCTGGCTATCCTTTTTCCAGACGTGAGTTTCATTTTAGTGGATTCCATCGAAAAGAAAATAAAAGTGGTAGCCGACATTGTTGAGCAACTTGCTATCAAGAATGTAACCGTTAAAAGGGGACGTGTAGAGGAAATGGATCTGGAAGTAGATTATGTATTATGTAGAGCCGTTGCGCCCATGAACGAAATAATTCACTGGACAAAGGATAAATTAATAGAAGGTCAAGTAGGATCTTTGCCCAATGGATGGGTGGTTTTGAAAGGAGGTGACTTGTCGGAAGAGTTAGGCTTCTATAGAAAAATGGTTGAAATTCAGAAGATTAGCGACTATTGGCCTGATGAATTCTTTGAAACTAAGCTCATTGTTTATTTAGCAAGACAAATTCTCTGAAAAATTAAAAATCTTTTTTGAGTAAAAGACATTTTTTCTATCTTTGCACTCCCTTTGGGGGTAATTAATAGATCGATATGAAAAGGACATTCCAACCCTCGCTACGTAAACGTAGAAATAAACATGGCTTCCGTAAGCGCATGAGTTCAGCTAATGGTCGTAGGGTTTTAACAGCACGCAGAAAGAAAGGACGTAAAAAATTAACGGTATCTGACGAACGTAGTTGGAGAAAATAATTTCTTACTGAAAAAAATAGTGAAGGCAACCCATCGGTTGCCTTTTTTATTTTCTTAAATTGATGTTTATTGTTTCAATTCATTTCTGAAATTTGGTAAATTTCATTTTAGATGTCGATATATAATCGTTTTTTTTAAAAGCTGTGGTGGGAAATTTTGCGTAGCCTTTGCGTCTTCGTGGCCTTTTTAACCTGAGCTTGCCGAGGGTTGCGAGAAAAATTTGCAAAGCGCAGCCCATGTTTGTCGGAGATAAAAAACAGTATGTGAGCGAGAATATGTTAAGTCAAATTGTTTAATTTTTAAATCTAATTCTGATAGGTGTTTGGTTTAAAATCAGCCTTTGCCTAGGAGGATGTGAGAATAATTTTTTCAATTTGTGAATGCAGCGACAATAAATCGTGTCCGCATTCTAACTCATGTAAATTGATTTTGTAATTAAATTTTTTAAGAAATAAATTAGCCGATTTTGGATTGATGATCGTATCGTATTTACCAATGAAAAACTCCACTCTAATTTTCTTAGCGTGAAAATAATGATTCATCAACTTGGGATGAATTTCATAGTTTCTCATGGTAATCCAACTGTGGTAAATGCGATATCGTTTTTCGATTTCATCGGTATTGCTGATGAAAAAAATCTTGACTTTTTCGGGAATGATTTTCATCAAACGCATGGTGCGAATAATGTTATGTAAAGATTTAGGCGACTTCACTAAGCTGGATCCTATTCTTCTACCTAGATATGTTTTCGCAATAAAATTTCTTACTCTATTGTTCTTCATTCCATCAGGGGCCAACACAAATAATTCATGGATTCGATGTGGAATTTTATGAACTAATCCCATCACAGTCTTTCCCCCTTGGCTATATCCCATTAAGGAACATCTTACCTTTTTCTTTTCCCAGAGTAACTTCTCCACCATGTTCGAAAGAATGGAAGGTGTAAAGGCAGGAAGTCGCTTTTTTACAGAAACGGAATGTGGTCCATGGTATAGAAAATCGAAAGCGATTAGGGTATATTTCTGACCCAAACTCTTCTCAAACCGATGAAAATCATCTGAAATTCGACCGAAACCATGAAAGCAAAGCAGGAGCTCATCTCCACTTCCGTATGATTTATAAGGAAGTGTGAATTCACTATCCTTCAAAAAAGAATATTCAGCATCCATCATGAACACAAAGGTACATCCAATCAACTTATCCTAACTTTTCAACAACACTCCTCTTTAACCTTCAGTTTTCTTAGTTTTGTATTCTAAAATCGTGATGTACTTGATGCAACCATCAGCCTGCCATGATCCATTAGCTTTTTACCACTCTAGTCGATTGTTTTCTTTGATTTCCCTGTCTTCATTGACTACGTTATTTTTTACATTTTTATACATTCAGCAATCATTCTTATTCTGATTAAACGATATAAATAACTAACATATGCCTCGCGATCATTCAATTAAATCAGTACTTATTATCGGAAGTGGTCCCATCATCATCGGACAAGCTTGTGAATTTGATTATGCCGGCAGTCAAGCTTCCCGCTCCATGAAGGAGGAAGGCATTGAGGTGATACTGATTAATTCGAATCCAGCAACCATTATGACGGATCCAGTTACTGCGGATCACATCTACCTAAAGCCTTTAACGAAGAAGTCGATCATTGAAATTTTAGAAAAGCATAAAATTGATGCAGTGCTTCCAACCATGGGCGGACAAACGGCATTGAATCTTTGCATCGATTGCCAAAAAGCAGGAATTTGGGATAAGTATAATACAAGAATTATCGGAGTAGATATTGATGCCATCAAGACAACGGAAGATCGTGAGAAATTTCGACTTTGTATGCTTGCATTGGGGGCTAATGTTTGTAAAGGAAGAACGGCAACTTCCTACCTCGAAGGGAAAGAAATTGCTCAAGAAATTGGATTTCCTTTAGTCATTCGCCCCTCGTTTACTTTGGGTGGAACCGGTGGGGGATTTGTTTTTGAAAAGGAAGGATTTGATGAAGCCTTGAATAATGGATTGCATGCTAGCCCCATTCATGAAGTGTTGGTTGAGCAATCCATCATGGGTTGGAAAGAATATGAGTTAGAGTTACTCCGAGATAATGTAGGTAACGTAATTATCATTTGTTCCATCGAAAATTTTGATCCGATGGGTATCCACACAGGAGATTCCATTACGGTTGCTCCTGCGATGACATTGAGCGATCGTTGTTACCAGAACATGCGTGATTTAGCTATCAAATGCATGAATGGAATTGGACAGTTTGCCGGAGGATGTAATATTCAGTTTTCAGTAAATCCAAATGATGAGAATGAAATAATCGTCATTGAAATTAATCCTCGTGTATCACGTTCATCGGCGCTAGCATCCAAAGCGACAGGTTATCCTATTGCGAAAATTGCAGCAAAACTAGCCATCGGTTACAATTTAGATGAATTGCAAAATCAAATTACAAAATCTACCTCTGCGTTTTTTGAACCTACCATCGATTATGTTATTGTTAAAGTGCCAAGATGGAATTTCGATAAATTTAAAGGAGCTGATCGTCATTTAGGCTTGCAGATGAAATCAGTGGGTGAAGCAATGGGAATTGGAAGAAGTTTCCAAGAAGCATTACAAAAGGCTTGTCAGTCGCTCGAAATAAAACGAAATGGATTAGGGGCTGATGGAAAAGAGTTGACGAATCAAGAACAAATTTTAGATAGTTTAAAGAATCCAAGTTGGAATCGTTTGTTTCATATTTACGATGCGTTTAAGATGGGAATCCCATTTAAAACAATTCAAAAATTAACACAAATTGATGCATGGTTCTTAAATCAAATTGAAGAACTTGTTGAACTAGAAAAAGAAATTCAAAAGTACACACTCGATTCATTGTCTCGTGATTTGATGATGGAGGCAAAGCAAAAAGGTTATGCCGATCGACAAATTGCACATCTACTTCGTTGCTTGGAAAGTCAAGTGCATGCCAAGCGAAAGGAGATGAATATTCACCGCGTGTATAAATTAGTAGATACTTGCGCTGCAGAGTTTGAAGCGAAAACACCCTATTACTATTCCACTTTTGAAACCGAAAATGAATCCATCGTATCCGACAAAAAGAAAATAATTATTCTGGGTTCAGGACCTAATCGTATTGGACAAGGAATTGAATTCGATTACAGTTGTGTGCATGGTGTATTGGCAGCTAAAGAATGCGGTTATGAAACCATCATGATCAACTGTAATCCAGAAACGGTTTCTACCGACTTTGATATTGCCGATAAACTTTATTTTGAACCTGTGTTTTGGGAGCATATTTACGATATCATTCAACACGAAAAACCAGTGGGAGTCATTGTTCAGTTAGGTGGACAAACGGCGTTGAAGTTGGCAGAGAAATTAGATAAGTACGGAATTCAAATTATTGGAACGAGCTACAAATCCTTAGACTTAGCAGAAGACCGTGGATCGTTTTCAAATTTGCTGAGAGAATTGAAAATTCCGTATCCTAAGTTTGGTGTGATTGAAGATGCTTATCAAGCCGTGGAGTTATCGAAAGATTTAGGTTTTCCACTCTTAGTACGACCTTCGTATGTGTTAGGCGGACAAGGAATGAAAATTGTAATCAACGAACAAGAGTTAGAAACGCATGTAGTAAATATTTTGAAGGATATTCCAGGAAACAAAGTATTGTTAGATCATTTCTTGGATCGCGCTATTGAAGCAGAAGCGGATGCCATTTGCGATGGAGAAGATGCTTATATCATCGGAATCATGGAGCATATTGAACCTGCGGGAATTCATTCGGGAGATAGCAATGCCGTGTTACCACCTTTTGATTTGAGCGACCATGTGATCAAACAGATTGAAGACATCACGAAAAAAATTGCGCTAGCCATGAAAGTAAAAGGTTTGATCAATATTCAGTTTGCCATCAAAGAAGAAATTGTATACGTGATAGAGGCAAATCCAAGAGCTTCCCGTACCGTTCCATTTATTGCAAAAGCTTATGACGAGCCGTATGTGAATTATGCGACGAAGCTTATGTTGGGAGACAAGAAATTGAGTGATTTTACCTTTAATCCAAAGAAAGGTGGTTATGCTATTAAATTGCCTGTTTTCTCTTTCGATAAATTCAAAGATGTAAATAAAGAGTTAGGTCCAGAGATGAAATCAACTGGCGAAGC
>CAIXTT010000289.1 GCA_903922455.1 uncultured Bacteroidota bacterium
ACCGAGCCTATACTTGCGAAAACGGTATCAAAAAGAATGGTGTCAGTAGAAAAATTTAACTTTGCATTCGAGTCGGTTAGGAGTACATCCTTCTTACAAGAGTTGATTGAAATGACAGCTAATAATGTGATTATTAGTAGCTTTACGTTATTGAGGATCCGCATACTGGTACAAATATACACCTTGTAAATAATTGATCCTGATTGCAGCAGGCAGGCGCGAGGGGTTATGATAGAAATTTAACAGAAATTAATATAAGTTATTGCCTAACTCGGAAAAATACTTATCTTTGCCCCCCTATTACGATTATATCCATGAAGAAAGAAATTCATCCAAAGAACTACCGATTTGTCATATTTAAAGACATCTCTACAGATTATGCGTTTATGACTAAATCTGCTATTGATTCAAAAGACACCATTACTTGGGAAGACGGTAAAGAGTACCCATTAGTAAAGCTTGAGATTTCACATATGAGTCATCCGTTTTATACCGGAAAGATGAAATTGGTAGATACCGCTGGTCGTGTTGATAAGTTCCGCACACGTTACCAAAAAGGTAAAAAGCCTGCTGGAGAAGAATAGTTGAACACAAAACCCTTATATTGAAACCGTTCCGTTTGGGACGGTTTTTTTTGTTCATGAATTTTTCCGTTGGTAAACACTTGTATTCGTTTAAAATTCGTTTATTTAAAAAAAAATGTTTTTATTTGTTGGAGTCAAAATGATTGTATTGCAATCATGCCAAAAAGTTACCTAACAATCAAAAAAAATAAACACATGGCAACAGAAGCCGCGGAAGCGAAAGAGAAAATGAAAGTCTTGCAAATGGCAATAGACAAGATTGAAAAGACCTATGGAAAGGGCACCATCATGCGTATGGGAGATGAGGCAATAGAAGTAATGGATGCTATTCAAACAGGATCTATCACTTTAGACAGTGCATTGGGAATAGGTGGCTTTCCGAAAGGAAGAGTTATTGAAATTTACGGACCTGAATCGTCTGGTAAAACAACGTTGGCTATACATGCTATCGCGAACGTGCAAAAGAATGGTGGAATCGCAGCCTTTATTGATGCGGAGCATGCATTCGATCGTTTCTATGCACAGAAATTAGGAGTGGACATCGAGAATTTATTGATCTCACAACCTGATAATGGTGAACAAGCATTAGAAATTACCGAAAACTTAATTCGCTCTGGAGCGATAGATATTATCGTGATTGATTCTGTGGCGGCTTTAACACCAAAAGCAGAAATTGAAGGCGAAATGGGAGAGAGTAAGATGGGCTTACAAGCGCGTTTAATGTCTCAAGCATTGCGTAAGTTGACAGGTACTATTAGTCGTACTGGATGTTGCTGTATTTTCATTAACCAATTACGTGAAAAGATTGGAGTGATGTTCGGTAATCCAGAAACAACCACAGGTGGTAACGCTTTGAAGTTTTATGCTTCGGTTCGTTTAGATATTCGTCGCATTGGACAAATTAAAGATGGTGATGTAGTTGTTGGAAATCGCACCAAGGTAAAAGTGGTGAAAAACAAAGTAGCACCACCTTTCCGTATTGCTGAATTCGACATCATGTATGGAGAAGGAATTTCTAAGAATGGTGAAATCGTCGACTTAGGAGTTGAATTCAACGTCTTGAAAAAAGCGGGATCGTGGTTCAGTTATGGTGATACAAAAATCGGTCAAGGTCGCGACGCTGTAAAAAATATGCTTACCGACAATCCTGAAATGTGCGAAGAAATAGAAGCTAAAATCCGCGCTGCCATTGCGGAAAAAGCAAACGCACAATAAGGAGAGTTTGCTAAAATATTTATTCTGATTATGCAGTAGCCTAGTTAGAGTTTAATGATGTTTTGAATTGGAGAAGGGTGGTTCGAAAGAGCTGCCCTTTCTTTATTTCAATTGGTGAATTGGTGAATTGGTGAATTGGTGGATTGGTGGATTGGAGAATTGGTGGATTGGTGAATTGGTGAATTGTGTCCCGATAACTATCGGGATGCTGCGCTCAGATTTTTTCACTGAATCTGCTATGAAAACTTTGAGCATAGTGTCTCGTTATCTAGCTGTATTGCGAGAAGATTTGGCGAAGAGAAAACTTTGCGACTTCGCGCCTTTGCGAGAAATTTAGCGACAAAAAAATCGTCCGAGAGTCCTAGTGCTTTCATACTGTAGACAGTTTTTTTCTCAGTGTACTCTGTGAATACCTCTGTGTCCTCTGTGGTAAAAGGTAGCCTCAAACAGATTTCAATCTTTTTTCAGACTTTGATACCACTGCGTCCGCGGCAAAAACGTTGCGAACGCTGCGCCTAAATTTAAATATAATTGGTTGAATTAACTTTATTTCTGAATCATCAACTTCCCAGTCTCTTTCACCACCTTCTCATCCATCAACCTGTATTGATACATCCCATTCGGAAATTCCTTCACTGAAAACTGCACTTGTTGAGATGAAATCTTTTCGTTCATCACCACTTTCCCTTGTACATCCATCAAAAGGAAATTCAATTCATTCTTAATTGGATCACTCAATTGAAGTTGAATAAAATCGGAACAAGGATTTGGGAAAATACTCATCTCAATTTCTTGTCCTTCATCATCAATCCCTGAGCAAATAATGAAACTAATATTTATAGTGTCACTTCCCGTACATCCTGCCTGATTGGTTACTATAACGGAATAGGATAAGTTAGCATTGGTAGAACTAGAAGCAATGATATTAGAAGTAGTTGCATTGGTGCTCCATAAATAACTTGTAAGACCAGCTCCGCCCGCATTAAGTGATATAAATTGTGTGGTACAGATTGAAGTATCGTTTGGTAAATTCACCACTGGAATAGCGGAAGAAATAGCAACCACGGTATCTAGCCTTGAGGGACAACCAGAAGCCGTACCATACGGTGCGCTTGAATAAAAATAAGTTCCAGGGGTATTCAATCCAAGAGAATAAGTACCCCAATAGCCATTTGTAAGTACACTCGGTCCTGTCCAGGTTCCATTGCTTACTGGGCTGTTGTTTAATGAAGAGTAGAAATTAACCGAATCGAGGTTAGCACAAACGGAAAAAGCTCTGGTAGAACTCACCGTTGCACATTTTTCTAATTTAAAATCATCAACAGAGAGATCATTTCCATTCCCTCCATCTATATTCGCGTACATCGTAAACGTTAAGGTCGGAGTAGATGAGGTTACCGATCCACTGATGTATTGTGTCCACGTAGGACTTAATGAAGCAATTACACTGTTGGTTGAATCCAGTACCAATCCGTTCCCGTCTCGAATCACCATTTTCATATTGCTTTGCGGCGCATTAAAAGTAGTGGTGAGCCACATGTTAATGCGCACAGGCATGTTCTCACAAACCGTTAAACTCCTTTCGTAAACTTTAGCACCAGCACAAGTTCCTGTACCTCCTGCGCAATCAATAAAATTCATATACATAGAATAATTACCTCCATGCACAGAATACGATTGGGGCGTGGATTGATACGTAGTGCCCAACACTAAGTCTGGGATCGTTGTGGTATACTCAAATCCGTCTGTTAAGATGGGTTGCCAGGTACATTGGGCCTGCGTATTGCTAAAAGGGAAGAGGAGCGATAGGCTCAGGCAAAGAATAGAGATTCGTGTTTTCATGATTCGATTTATGCTGTAAAAATATTATTTTACATCTAATTAAACCATTCCATTTCATCGCTTTAATTAGGGATATGCTGCAATCTTTAATTTTACTATACATTGACTCAGGTATAACGCTTTTCTTTAATTTCGTAGCATCTATGAAATGTAACCCTACTCGATCTCCTTTCAATTCATTCACTCCATACTTTTTTATCTTTTTAGGATGGATAGTTTTGGGAATTTCTTTTTCTTCCTGTACCAACAGCAAAAAATCAGATGATACGAATACAGCTTCACAAGACACTACACCCATCGGAAAAAGAATTGCTGATATCTCCATCAAAATAGGGAAAGATTCAAAGAACCCTCAACTCTTCAATGATCGTGCACTATTACATCTAGAACGAAATGATGTTGCTAATGCCATGTTAGATATGGAAAAGGTGATTTCATTGGATACCACCAATGCCAGTTTTTTCATCACTTTGGCAGATGTACATTTGGCGGCTGGTAAGCCAGGAAAATCAAAAGCTGCTTTAGAGAAATGCATGAGCATAGATCCGAAAAACAAATTGGCTTATGAGAAATTAGCGGAATTATATTTCATCGCACAACAATACAAAGAGGCCATCAAGAACCTCGACGAAGTATTAAAGCTCGACATCACCAATCCGAAAGCGTATTTCATGAAGGGAATGTGTTACCGAGATTTGGGCGATACCACAAAAGCCATTTCAAGTTTTCAAACGGCAATAGAACAGAGAACCAATTTTGATGATGCGTATTTGCAGTTGGCAATGATTTTCCATAACCGAAATAATAAATTAGCACTACAATATTATGATGGAGCGATAAGAGTCAATCCTAAAAATACAGATGCTTTTTATGGTCGTGGATTATTTTACCAAGAGAACGAAAGAAACTACGATATGGCTGTTCAAGATTACACCAGCGCCATTCAAATTAATCCAAAAGCATCAAAAGCGCATTATGCTTTAGGATACATCCATTATCAATATTTGAAAGTGTACAGTCAAGCCATTGTGCATTTCAACGATGCCATCAACGCAGATCCCAACTGGCCGGAAGCGTACTTTAATCGCGGACTCACCTACGAAACCCAAGGCAACGTAGCCGCAGCACAAGCCGATTACGAAAAAGCGCTTAAAGTAAATCCTAATTACAAAACAGCAGAAATTGCTTTAGCGAGAGTGAGACGTTAGATTTTAGATGTTGGATTTTTTTAGATGCGAGTTAATTTCACTTCGAATATTTTTTCCGCAGCGCCCACTGCTTGAACGTTGCGCTCACTGCGTTTAAACTGTTAGTAATTTAAGAGATAGACTTTAATCTTCGTGTACTCGTAAATTAGGAGATTCGTAACCTACTTGCTACAGGCAAGGTTGTATCCTTATTTTTATGGGAGCGGCGCTCATCGAATTTATGATCCCTTTGGGAATAGTTAAATGTGATGCATCAGAACTTTTTTGAGATTTCACGACAAGCCATTTCTATTTTATTGATAAATAATAATTTACGGTTGGATGTGTTTGTTTTTATTTAAAGAAAACTTTTATGAAGATTTAATTGTCAAGTATAGACAAAATTTAAACAAAATTCAAGTAAACCTAATCATTTAATTAAACCTCTAAAAAATTACATTATGACACAAACATTGCTTCAAATGCACGCTATTGCACCTGACAATTATGTAGCATTTACATTTTTTGTCGGCACAATGGCCATGATGGCCGCCTGCGTATTCTTCTTCTTTGAAATGTCTAACCTAGACAAAAAATGGAGAACATCCATCCTGGTATCTGGTCTGATTACCTTTATTGCGGCTGTTCATTACTATTACATGCGCGGCTACCATTTAGAAACTGGCGAGTCTCCAATTTTCTTCCGCTATGTTGACTGGATTCTTACGGTTCCATTAATGTGCGTGGAATTCTATTTAATTACCAAGAAAGCCGGTGCTAAAATCGGTTTGTTATGGAAGTTGATTTTTGCTTCTGTAGTCATGCTCGTAACCGGTTACATCGGAGAAGCGATTTATGGTCAAGAGACTCAAAGTTGGTTCTGGGGCTTGTTGAGTGGAATAGCTTACTTCTACATCGTGTATCTTGTATGGTTTGGTGAAGTAGCAAAACTTGCTAATAACGCCGGAGCTGCAGTGAAACAAGCTGTACGCACCTTAGGATGGTTTGTATTGGTAGGATGGGCAATCTATCCGGTAGGTTACATCGCTGGTACTGCAGGTGGATTCTTTGGAGTACCGATGTTCCAGGGTCTCTCCATGGATATAGTTTACAACATAGGAGATGCCATCAACAAAATTGGTTTCGGATTAGTGATCTATGCTTTGGCGCAGTCAGATAAGTCGACTACTCAAAACGCATAAAAATGATTCTTCAAAAGGTGTGATAAAATTTTATCACACCTTTTTTTAACTTTAATAATCACTTCGGCTTTGATAAAGATTATACTCATATTGCTTGGCTTGATCATACTCTTTGCACAGCACTATCTGGTAGCGATGTCCTTAGAAGTGCAGTTTTTCATTTTTATGATTGGAATTTTATTGCTCGGCGTACCACATGGTGCAGCAGATGTACTGGTGGCCCAAAGGAATGCAGACTTTTCTGAAAAGCGGTTTTCAAAAAAAAGATTTTTCATTGTATATCTAAGTAGATTACTATTATTTGCACTGATATTATTTCTATTTCCATTCGCTGGCATGATCCTGTTTATCCTTTTTGCTGCCTACCATTTTGGCGAAACAGATTTGTCTCAATTCAAAACCGATACGTTTCTTGGAAAACTCTTCGTCGCATCCTATGGTTTATTGATACTAAATGTGATCATCCTGCATCATTTTGAGGACGTAATTCCAATTTTAAATTTGTTCGAATCCACCAAAGAAAATCAACCCATTATTGAATGGCTTGGTCAGCATCGATATTTCTTGCTATCAGCAAATGCGGCGCTTTTCTTCCTAGCCACTTTTATTTATTTTATCAAGAACAACCAATTTGATACGAATGACAAAGGAGAATTTCTGGTTCGATTAGCTTTGATTATGACGATTCTTTTTAATTTACCGTTGCTACTTGGTTTTACATTTTACTTCGTCGTGTGGCATTCCGTTATCTCGTTAAATAGCATCATTCGTTATCTCCGGAAAAAACATACGGTTACTTACCAAACAATTGCCAAACAAATGTTGATGTTTAGTTTGTTGGCTAATTTGGGCATCTTACTCCTTGGTTTTACCAGTTCCATGTTTATCAATGAAAATACAATGGCTGGATATGTCTTTTTAGGGTTGGCTGTTCTCACTGCACCCCACATGGAAGTTATGTATAACATGTATACATCCATCAGAAAAAATACGGTGGACGAAGCTACGAAACACAAGGCAACGTAGCCGCAGCACAAGCAGATTACGAAAAAGCTCTCAAAATAAATCCAAATTACAAAACCGCTGAAATTGCTTTAGCGAGAGTGAGACGTTAGATTTTAGATGTTGGATGTTGGATTTTTTAGATGCGAGTTAATTTCACTTCGAATATTTTTTCCGCAGCGCCCACTGCTTGAACGTTGCGCTCACTGCGTTTAAACTGTTAGTAATTTAAGA
>CAIXTT010000290.1 GCA_903922455.1 uncultured Bacteroidota bacterium
GTTTTAGAGGTCTAAAAATCCTTGATAAAGTTTTTGCAGGAAGGATTTTCCGTTCAAAACTGCGATACTATCCGTTGAGAGATGAGTATAAGGCAAGTATTTTTTCTCTGTATAAAGATAGGCCAGTTGATCATTTTCTTCTTTCCAGCCAAAACCACTGTCAAAGTTGAGATAAACACCTTTACTGCGACCATGAGAAAGTAAATTATTACTATATGTAAAGTCGGAAGCATCAAGATGAAGTTGTTGTAATAAAGTATACGCAATTTCATGCTGTCCGCCCAGTTGGTTGTTTTGCTTTCCTTTAAATTCATCTTTCAACGGGTCGCCAACCCAAAGTAATGGAATTCGGTAGGTAGCTGGATCATAGTAATCTCTTTTTAATGGAAGCATATGTCCGTGATCCGCAACAAGAATAAATAATGTATTCGAATACCAATTTGTTTTACTTGCTGACTCGAAGAATTTCTTCAAGCATTGATCGGTATAATAAGCAGCGTTTTTAAATTTATCTGATTCTGTACTTTCTCCAAACTTTTTATCCCCCGGTACATCAAATGGTTCATGCGTGCTTAACGTAAGTAACATGGTGAAGAATGGATTTTTCTTTTTGTCGATTTCATTCAATAGTTTATTGAATAAATGCTCATCATGCGCTCCCCACTTACTGTAAATTTGCTCTGGGAGATAATCGTCTTTTCCGCTGATGGAAGAAAAACCTGCTTGATGTAAGACGGTATTCATATTGGCAAACCCTAATTCTCCTCCATAGTAAAAGGAATTTTGATAGCCTGCTTTCGATAAATCTTTACTTAGAAAGGGAAGGTGTTGTAGTTTGTCAGAAAAGCGAGCGACACTGTGATTCGGTGGTGATGGAAATCCACATAGGATGGAAGGAAACATTTGGTCGGTTCGTCGACCGCTTGAATATATATTTGTAAATAATAATCCGGAATCACAGAGTGTAGAAAAGAAAGGCGTTATGTTTTCTGACGTTGATTTGTTTAAGGGTGCAATAATATCTGCTGTCCAACTTTCAAGTACAATAAGTACAATATTAGGTGTAGTAGAATCGAGGACTTGAGTATATCCCGACGTTCGATCAATTTGCTGATTGAAATGTTTAGTTGCCGTTGCATCATCAAAAAACAGATATGGATTCTTTTTATTGAGTCCGCTTTTGTTGATGTTATTAAGCAAGTACCAAACTGGATTCGTGGCAGCATGATTCAACGGAATAACTTCTGAATAAGAAGCAGCACTTTCATTGATGGGAATTTCTTGCCATCCACCTCTGATCCCTAATGGAAGTAAAATCAAAAAGAAAACAGAAGAGGTGATAGCTCGTTTCTTTTCATGATCCGCATCAACATGTAAAATTTTCTTTTTGAAAAAGGAAAGTAAGGAAAAGGTGATGAGCAACCAAATGGCTAATCGACTTATTAATTCATAGGTGGTCTGAGAAGCAATAATTCCTTCGGGATCTTGTAAGAAAGCTAAAGCTCTAGCATTAATTAAAGTGCCCCAAGCTGCATAAATTCCAATATTTCCGATTAGTATTCCTACAATGAGAAAAAGAAATAACCCATGAAGGAATAAAATAGATTTAAGAATAACTTTCTTTTTGAGGAAGATGTATGCAATCCATAAGAGCGTAGGAAGCACCATTAAGTATCCTGCAGTAGAAAAATCCAATCTTAATCCGTAGATGAAACTTAATGGCCATTGTGCTAAATCATATTGACTCGTAGTGGTAAATAAAAAAACAAGAAAGAGAATTCTGGCGATGAAAAATAAGATCATCCAGAAAAAAAGAAGCTTGAAGAGAAACCAAGAGTTGGATCGCATAATAGTGCTCAAAGTTAATTGAAAA
>CAIXTT010000291.1 GCA_903922455.1 uncultured Bacteroidota bacterium
CCCATTTTTGGTTTGCCAGTCGATTTATCATCACTGGCATAATCCGCGTTGTCTTGATAATCTTTCCAAGTATATAAATTATTTTTTCCTGATGAAATGCGATTCAAAACAGCACTTGGCTTATACGTTTTGTCATCTAGATTTTGTTCTTTTAGAATATCACGGATCAAACTTTTACTATCGTCCGAATCATAAATAGTAAAGTTTTTAGGATAATTAATTTTATCTGATTCAATACGGAGAATACGAGCAAATACAGAGTGAAAAGTTCCCATCCATAAATTCTTGGCTTCGTCTCCTACTACTTTCTGAATTCGCTCTTTCATTTCACGAGCGGCTTTATTGGTAAAGGTGAGCGAAAGTATATTGAAAGGATCACATCCTTTTTCGATAAGATGGGCAATACGATAAGTTAAAACTCGTGTTTTCCCTGAACCCGCACCTGCAATAATCATCACAGGTCCTTCGGTTTGTTTTACAGCTTCACGTTGCGATTCGTTTAATTGGGCAAGGTAATTGGACATGCTGCAAAAGTAATGCATTTCATCGTGACGAAAAATCTAATTTTTCAGTCGTTTGTAAACGTTTATTGGGTTATGTAATAGTAGGTTGAATATTAAAGCAATAGTTATCCTTCTTTTATTGACAAGTTTAGTTGCAAAATTATAAATCCGTGAAATCCGCCAAATCCTAGTCATCCGCGCCTGCCTCAAGCAAGCTGTTTCAATTATGTTAAACTTTGTTACTTCGAAAATTAAATCATACTTTAATATTCACGCTCGCAATCACATATTATTTCATTTTATTAATTACGGAGTTGTTAAATCGAAACTCTTCGAAGTAGTATTAAACAAAATAGGTGTCTTGCTCCATGTTTCAATGGCGTTTCTGTATTTCACTACCACATAAAAAGAATTATTATATGCTGCAATAGGGAATTGTAAATTAGCAATTCCGTTTGTTAACACCACTTCTTGGTCGGTGTAAATTATGTTGTAAGGACTTGTTGTACTAGCCAACGCTACCATGATGGTATCTGTTACCGTTGTTGCGCCTACCGGATTACTTACCGCTTGCATTTGATTGGATGCTGGATTGTAATATCCTTCCATAAATATTTTTAAACTTAAACTCACCGTTGCGTTTAATCCAGTTATACGAATATTATCTACATAAATATTATTTCCATAATTACCATGATTCATAAATGAAAGTTGAATGCTTTGTCCGCTATAAACGCTGAGATCTACAGAATCTGTTCTCCATTGTGTCGATGTGGGTATAAAGTTACCGCCCGTTCCAGGTACAGTAGCTAATGTGTTTCCAGGTTTCACGTAGATGCTCGAATAATTAACACCACAATTTGTAGAGGCAAGCACAGCAAGCGAATCCAAATAAGTAGGACTAGTACTATAAAGTTGATGCGCCACATCAAATTTTAATTGATAATTCCCATATCCATTCAGAAAGTATTGCGGAGAAACTACTTGATCACGAGCTCCGAAAGAATTAAGTGAATAGTTTAAGAACACCATGGATCCACTTCCTACTCCAAATCCACTCGCTTGCCCTGACCGTGACCACATATTTCCATCACTTCCTCCATCTACATTGCTCCATAAATTAGGCGGAAAGGTAGTTAATTCAAAATCTTGAATTAATGGAATTGGTTGTCCTGTAGTTGAAATGTAATTATTTTTAGTGATTGTATTATTTCCGCCTAGACCACTAACGGTAAGGCTTACCGTAAACACACCCGAGGTGTTGAAAACTACTTTTGGATTTTGTAAATTAGAGGTAGAAGGTGAGCCGCCAGTAAAAGTCCATAGCCATGATGTTGGATTTCCAGTAGATAAATCGCTGAACGAAACAGAATCGCCTAAGCAAGGAGTATTTGTACTAGCTGTAAATGCAGCATTGATTGATCTTAAATTACTGATCGGCGTTTCCCACATTCCTCTTCCATATGTAGAAACCCGTAAAGCTGAATTATTAGTTCCATCATCAAAGATGCAAATGTCGTTGATGGTAGTTCGAGATGGTAAATTCTGATTGAATAATGTCCAGCTGGTATGTGGTCCTAATTTGAAGTAAACTGAATTATTGCCTCCACCTACAATCATCATTTCACTGCTTGGGAAGAAATCATCCGTAATAATTCCAACATAATTTACCGAGGGTAAATTGTATGATACATTGGTCCACGTAGCGCCATTGTCGATGGACTTATACACCCTTGTGTTTAGTATGGCATACAATTTATTCAAACTGCTTTTTACGGAAACTATACTTGCATTGTTATTCGATGCAAAAGGCAATGCATACTGTGTAAATGTGGGTACTGCACTCATCGCATTGGTAGATACATAAATTTTCTGATCATTGGTGATGGCATACACTCGGTTGCTATCGGCTTGTGAAACATACAATGCCATGATGCGTGTTGTGAATGATGAAATAGTGTTCCAAGTAGGAGTAGCCGCCGATAAGTTAGAAGTGCGAAAAACATTGGAGTCGCCAACAAAGGCAATGTTGGGTGTTGATCTGTAAAAAGCAATAGCTCTAAAACTGGTTACGGGTAATCCATACGTCGACTCACTGCTATTTACATTTCTTCTTCTTGCATTATCAAAATAATAAACACGCTGGCTATTTGGAAAGTAATCGAAAGCACACCTCGACGACCAATCACCACCTCGGTTAGTGAACCATTTGTTTCCAGTGTTTGCATAGTATAATTCGCCATTATCTTGAGTTCCGATGCTGATCATGTCTTTACGAGTAGGACTACAAAACCCTCTATAAATTTCGTATCCATAAATCCCATCACTTTTGGCTGTCCAATTCACCCCTCCATTTGTACTCAACCAAACACCACCATCATTCATATTATATAGCTGTGAATTGTCATATGGATTAGTGAAGATTTGATGCATATCAGTATGTACTGCTGCCCACCAATTGGTGAGTTGTATCCAGTTTACTCCGCCATCTGTTGACTTCCAGACGGCATGACCCACCCAGTATACGATATTGGCATTGACACGATCTACACCCAATCCAAAATTATAATCACCTTGACCTACATCACCCGCTGCATTGGTATAATAAGTGAGGTAGGGTGAAGGTGTTGTTTTGACAGCAGTGAAACTAGTTCCTCCATTTATGGATTTATATAATATACCACCGTTGCTTACCATTCCGAAATAAACAATATTAGTATCAGCAGGGCTAACAGCAACACGACAACCATTTCCATTGGTTACACCCGATGGCATAACAATTCCAGCATTGATTTGTATCCAAGTATCGCCATAATCTGTAGAACGAAAAAATGCTGAATCGGTGGTGGCTGCATAAAGCACTCTAGAGCCAGGTCGCTTTTCTTTTAAATCATCAAAAGAACGTGAGGCAGTTTTTAAAGTCCAGGTAGTTCCACCATTAATAGTTTTGTAAATCCCAACGTTAGTAGCAGCCACGATCACTTGGTTATTGGTGGGATCCATCAGCATTTCCAACACTAATTTTGAAGTGAGCGAAGTAGCATTAAAAGTAGCTCCTCCGTTGGTTGATTTATATACGCCACTTCCACTATAGTAATAATTATGATCACCTGTTCCTAAGTATAAAATTTGATCGTTGGTGTGGTCAATACAAACCGACGCTAAACGCATTCCAGGCATGAGGTCGCATCCTGGTGCGATGGTCCAGGTATTACCTGCATTATTGCTGATGAATAATCCGCCACGGGCACTGATGGCGTAAAATTTTTGAGAATTGGTGGGATGGAATTTTAGCTGACTAATCCGACTAATTCCATGAATTTGTCCGCTCACATTGGTAGGAAAAAAATCAGGAGCAACAGGCGACCAATTTGCAGTTTGACTAAAGGAAGGCGAAGCAATAATGAAAAATAAGTTTATGATTACTAATATAATTTTATTCATCTTTTCGTAGTGGTGTATCGTTAGGAGAAGTTTCGAAAATTATTTGTCTTTTACTTGTTGTTGTTTCTGAAAAATTTCTAGTCGCTCCTGTTCACTTAGGATTCGTCCATCTGATTGAACAAAGGGAAACACAGTACGCTTCCAATCTTTAAATCGTTTAAATTGATACTTTATATTTTCATATTCGTTGCGTTGAACTTGTGTCCAAGCCGCGCGCGCATTTCTCAAACTATCCGCTTCAGCAGATGTAATCTTTCCTTCCGTAATCAATTCGTCTTCCTCTTCTGGTTCAATTTTCCCTTCCCAATACGCATCAAAAGCTTTTACTGCTTCATAATAATTTACTTGAGGATCTTGCATCATTGAAATCCAGTTCGGATTCGTTGTGTCGTCGGTGCGAGGTTTTTCTTTTTTTTCTTGAGCTTGTGTTGATTGAAATAGGAATAGCATTAGCAAGAAGCTGAGTATTGCGCGATGGTTCATGGGGAGGTATTTTAACCAAAAATAAGGCTTTTTTCATTTAATGCAAGATGTATTACTTTTCTTATTCACAGGATATCGTTGTTTGTGTTTTTCTTTTCATTTTGGGAAGTATTACCTCCATGTTACTTACTAGCCTGAGTCCTAGCAATCCACTAACCTACCTAGCTTGCTATTCAACGTATTAGATTTACTTATTTAACGCTGGCTATCGGGATCACTTATACACCTCTTGATATTAATAAGGATTGCCAATTTCCAAATTTTTCCTATCTTTATTTCCTCAAACACATGCTATGACCAGAATTATTCTATCCTTATTATTACTGATTATTATTGTTGATGCACAAGCCCAATGTCCCATAGGCAAGAGTGAAGTCATCGTATTTATTCAACCCGATAGTTACCCCAATGAAACCAGTTGGTCACTTAAAAATAATTCAGGAGCTATTTTAATGTCGGGCGCTTTCACAGGAGATACCATGTGTGTAGATTCTGGCGCTTGTTTGATTTTTGAGATGGAGGATACTTATGGAGACGGTATTTGTTGTGGTTTTGGAAATGGTTTTTATAGCGTAAGCGTGAATGGCGTTATACAAGCTGCTGGAGGTCAATTTACGTTTAGTGAAGTGAGTTATCTGAGTTGCCCCGCTGGAAGTAATTGCGGTTCTGCGTTTACAGTTTATCAAGATTCTGTTAATTCTTCTATTAGTTCATCGACTTGGTATGAATTTACTCCTGATACTACAGGTACATTTAATGTGAGCACCTGTTTTCCTGCTAATACTTGCGATACACGCGTTTGGATTTATGATCATTGCACCAATCTGGTGTGGAATAATGCCAATGCAGGAACGTTATATTACAATGATTCGGCTTGTGGTTTACAAGCATTCATTGCAGCTGGACTTCAAGCAGGGCAAACGTATTATATTCGAATTGGAGGAGATACCTCTTGTACCAATGATACTATCACTTGGCAAATTACTTACGGCGGTCCCATTGTAGGTTGTACCGATCCTGCTGCTTGTAATTATAATCCTTTGGCAACAGTCAATAATAATATTTGTATTTATCCCGGTGACCCCAATTGTAATTCAGGTCCTGATTTGGTAGTGGATGGAGCTGCGTTCAGCTCTTCCCTCACCGTAGGTGTAGTTAATGGAAACGATGTTTGCTTAATTGGCGAAGGTTGTTTGTCGGGGTATGGTGCTCGTGATGTTATCAATTTTACAACACGCATTGCAAATATTGGAGATGCTGATTATTATATTGGTCAACCTCAAACTGGAAATACACAATTTGTTTTTGATCAATGCCACGGTCATTGGCATTATGCCGGTTATGCGCAATATGATATTTATGATAGTTTAGGCGTGCCCATGCAAGCCGGATTTAAGAATGGATTTTGCGTTATGGATCTGCAATGTTTCGGCGGAGTAGCTAAGTATGGTTGTGGCGATATGGGCATCTCTGCCGCATGCGCTGATATTTATGGCGCCGGCTTAGCATGTCAATGGCTCGATATTACAAATATTCCCGCAGGGCGTTATACAATGGTCATTCGTGTGAACTGGGATCAAGATCCAGATGCGTTAGGTAGACAAGAACAACGTTTCGATAATAATGTGGCTGCTGTTTGCGTCAATATTACGCGCGATACACTTAATGTGCCTTCATTTACTGTTCTTCCCAACTGTCAACCCTTGATTGATTGTGCTGGTGATACTTTTGGTTTAGCTGTGTATGATTGCATGGGAAATTGCAACGGGACACGTGTGCGAGGAGATTTAGATTTAGATACGTTACAAACCGATACGGACATTAATCTTTACATGACCGATATTACGTCACAAAATGCGGTTTCCCCATGTAATGATTTGAATGGAGATAATAGTTTAACGGTAACTGATGTTGCACTCTTAAGCGGTTGTATTCGTTCTCAAAATGGATCCCACAATCATCAAGGTGGTACTCAAAACACGCATAGACATTGCGAATTCCCATGGAATATTCTAAATATAAATGATACCGTGAAGCTGGGTATTGGCGCCATAAATACTACAGCTAAATATTTGGATTTACAAATTGCTAATGCGGATTGCCGTTTGTTAGGATTGGATTTCACCATGACAGGCTTGCAAATTGATTCCGTCGTTTCCATCTATCCTGGTTTCGAACCCTTGTTTCAGTGGAATGCAACCACAGGCCGAATAATATTTATTGATTCTTCTGAAGTTTCATTGACAAAACAAATTGTTCCTGTTAACTTCCTGCGTGTTTATTATAGTTCGTTGAGTTCTTCAACCATCTGTATTGCTCAATTGAATGCTAGCGTGAATTCAGATTATGAAGAAACCAATAAAGTGATTTATAATGGATGTGTTTCTGTTACCGGAAATAGTCATTTATATAAGAGTGGAATTTTATCCATTGTTCCCAATCCATCAAAAGGAATATTCAGACTTAAATCGAATTCTTTGCAAGGGCAAGTCTCTAAAGTTTCTATTGTAGATGTCATGGGTAAAGTGGTCATGCAAGAACGGGAAATTTCACTGGATACTGATGGAATGGAATTGGATTTAAGTCATCTCCCTTCTGGAATGTATTTAGTCAATTTTAAAAGCGAAGGTATTCACGTCATTGAACGATTGGTGATTGAATAAAAAGATAACTGGTTTTTTTGTAATAGAGATGAATTCAGAACGTTATTACGTCTTGTTTCTTTGTATGAACTCCGTGAACTTGTGGTAAAGGAATATTATATAAAATGGCTTTGAAAAAATTCATACTTAAAGAAGTAGAAGAGTTACTTCTATTAGCGCATTTTCTTTTACCGCGGAGGGCACAAAGATGGCACGGAGGAACACGGAGAAATTCTTTATCTCTAAATAAAATTTGATTTATAACACTTAGTATACTCTGTGTAAAACTTCGTGTTCTCCGTGGTAAAGTAAAGTTTGTAATTAGACAATGAACTTGATCAATACCCAATTAAGTTTGACAAAAAGAGAACCATTAATAGCCCATAATCCATCGGATCTTTTATAATAAGAGGCCTGGCATGATAGCGCCCTCACGAATCGATTGAAAATAACTTTCAAATTTATTCATTCCGTTCGCATCAAATTGCATCTTCTGATCGTTGAGATATACTTTTTGGTAACGTTTCACTACTTGACAAGCAGATGCCATCCAGCGCATGATAAAACCAATGTTCGCAAAGATTCTAGGCGGGTAAGTTGCTATGGACATCGTTTTTTTCATCGACAATAAAATACCAAGTTTGCGGAAGCTTATTGACTGGAGAGTGAATCGTGCAAAAGACTTTTTTCTCATCGCATACAAGGCAAACACCAATCGGAGCCGGTAAAAATGAGAAGTGCATCTTTTTTAATTGCTCCTGCATTAGAAGTTGGTGATGTGAATCCATCTCAAAAAGAAAATATAAATAGAACAAAGGAGATTCCAATGTTCAATATTAACTTTTTCATTTTAGATGTAATCATCCTATCTAATTTAGAAATTGTGGCATCCGTAAAAATTTCTAGAAGTTATTTTATTTCAATCGCTCTCGAATATCTAAACGATGTTTACGAGCGGTATCCGTAGCAATATCATATCCAGCATCCATGTGACGAATTACGCCCATGGCAGGATCGTTATGTAAAACTCTTTTCAATCGTTGTGCTGCATCATCGGTGCCATCGGCTACAATCACCATTCCCGAGTGAATGGAATAGCCCATTCCTACACCACCACCGTGATGTAAACTCACCCAACTGGCACCGCCTGCCGTATTGATCAACGCATTTAAGATGGGCCAATCAGCCACTGCATCTGATCCATCCAGCATCGCTTCAGTCTCACGGTTAGGGCTAGCCACAGAGCCCGTATCTAAATGATCGCGACCAATCACAATCGGCGCTTTTACTTTTCCTGTTTTTACTAATTCGTTAAATAGTAATCCTGCTTTTTCTCTATCCCCTTGACCAATCCAACAAATGCGCGCAGGTAATCCTTGGAAGGCAATTCGCTCTTGCGCCATTTTAATCCAACGATGTAATCCCACATCATTTGGAAAAAGTTTTAGGATAGCCTCATCTGTTACTCGAATATCTTCAGGATCACCACTCAATGCAGCCCATCTAAAAGGACCTTTTCCCTCGCAAAACAAAGGACGAATATAAGCCGGTACAAATCCAGGAAAATCAAAAGCATTTTTCACGCCACGCTCTAAAGCACGTCCACGTAAATTATTTCCATAATCGAATGTGATGCTACCTAGTTTTTGTAGTTCAATCATCAGCAAAACATGTTCTGACATCGAATCATAAGCCATATCCACCAAATGTTCTGGATTTTTCTCTCTCAACACATTGGCTTCTTCGTTGGATATTCCTTCGGGCAAATAACCTATTAAGGGATCATGTGCTGATGTTTGATCTGTTAAAACATCTGGAATAATATTTCTTTCTTTTAATCTTTTTAATAATTGTACTGCAGTACAAATGACACCAATGGATTTATTCTCTCCGTTCCTTTTGAACTCAAGCGCTTGGTCGATGGCTTTATCAATATCACGTTCAATAAAATCGAGGTAGCGGGTTTCGACACGTTTTTGTGCGCGCCATTCTTCCACTTCTGCTGCCAAACAAACGCCATCTGCCATTGTAATCGCTAATGGTTGCGCACCTCCCATTCCGCCTAAACCAGCGGTTACACATAGCCGACCTTTTAGCGATCCACCAAAATGTTTATCAGCTACCGCATTAAAAGTTTCATAAGTTCCTTGGACAATGCCTTGAGATCCGATATAAATCCATGAGCCAGCCGTCATTTGTCCATACATCATCAATCCTTTTTTCTCTAATTCATCAAAAACTTCCCAAGTAGCCCATTTTGGAACGAGTTGAGAATTGCTAATAATTACGCGAGGCGCATCTTTATGCGTTGGTAAAATTGCAACTGGCTTTCCACTTTGAACGACGAGGGTTTCGTCATCATTTAGGTCTTTTAACGCTTTTACGATGAGGTGAAAAGATTCTACGTTTCGAGCCGCTTTTCCTCTTCCTCCATAGACGATTAAATCTTCTGGACGTTCCGCCACATCCGGATCCAAGTTATTACAAAGCATTCGCAATGCGGCCTCTTGTACCCATCCTTTACAACTGATGGTAGTTCCAGTAGGTGTTTTTGAAGTAGATAGATCGAGTTTAGTAGCTATATCTTGCATTTTAGGATCATTTAATAGTAGCAAAATTACAATTTTAATCTTTTAAAAATCAATAAAGGTAGCGTCTTATGTCAAGGTGTTGATTATCAAAAAATGAAGTTTGGAGTATGAACTTAATCCTTCTTTTTTTCCTCAGGTGTCGTTCCCTTTTCCTTCCACGGACAGTGCTTGCATCCACTTTGGCAGCAAAACCCTCTTTTAAGATGGTATTTTTCAGTAAAAACAATATACCCTTCCTCGGTGAGGTAATAATCTTCTTTATCGAATTTGTCGGTGAAGGCCATGTAGTTTTATCCGCGAGGTTTTTTTTGATGGACTAGTTCCAATGCAATATTATTAAAAACCAATTACAAAAATTGTTCATATCCATGTGGAAGAAATTTCAGTAAAGACAATTTCATCATTGTGTAATATGTTAATTTTGTTTTATAACAAAACATGTCATGAAAAAGTTTCTCAGAGCATCGGTAATGTCGATCTGTTTAATTGGAATGTTGATGCAAACAGGCTGTTACGGATCATTTGAATTAACCAAAAAAGTGTATGAATGGAATGGATCTATTGATGATAAATTTGTTCGGTCTATTGTGTTTTTTGCCTTGAATGTTATTCCGGTTTATCCTTTAGCAGCTTTCGTTGACGCCGTATTTTTAAACTTGATTGAGTTTTGGTCGGGAAGCAATCCCATCAGCATGAAAGAGGGAGAACACGAAGAGCAAATCGTTTGTTTTAAAGGCAAGACTTATAAAATGGAAGCGGTAAAGAATCGATTTATCATCACCGATTTAAGTAAGAAGAATGCAAAGCCACCTGTAAATTTAGTTTTTACTCCCGATGATCTGACTTGGAATTTAGAGAAAGATCATCAGCTCTATGCACTATCTCGTTTAGAAAAGGATGCTAACGGAAATATTTGCGTGCGTGTATTTGGGAAAGATGGAAAATCGAATGTAAGTGCATTTCCAGAGGAGAATATTGCATGGAACACCTTTGCCCGCAGTTTTCATTTTGATTTGGAGACAACCGCTCAACGATAAATTTTGCTACGCACTGCACATTTAGAAGAATATTTTATCCCAAAAGAAGTACCCATAGATCATCGTTGGGTAGATGTGAACGGTGAAAGTCGACAAATTTCAATTTTGCGACTCGACACCATTCATCCGATTATAGGTGGAAATAAAACATTTAAATTGTATGAGAACATCAAGCATTATTTTGAAAAGAAATTTGATGGAATAGTAAGTGTAGGTGGTCAATACTCTAATCATATTGCAGCGTTAGCTCATGTCGGAAAGGATCTTTCAATTCCCACTGTTGGATTCATTCGTGGTGATGCACAGCATGTGCCTACCTATACCATTCATCAAGCTATAAAGAATGGGATGGAGATGGTATATTTTACCAGAGAAAAGTACAGGGAAATGAGAAAGCAGGAAGATCCATGTTCGGCTTATCCGAAATACGAAAATTTCATGTTTATTCCAGAGGGTGGAAGTAATCAATTAGGCGTGGAAGGATGTAAGCAAATTGCAAATTTTATTCCGACCGAATACACGCATATTTTATTGGCTGTTGGTACTGGAGCAACGCTGAAGGGGCTTGCTCATCAAGTTGAAAAACATCAAAAAATCATTGGCATTAAGGTGTTGGAAGCCCAACAAGAAGAACATATTTTCCAAAATAGGGATAAGAAAGTCAATGATTTTATAAGCCTAAACACAGACTTTACATTTGGTGGTTATGCAAAAAGAAGTGCTTTTTTAGATGATTTTGTAGTTAAATGGAACGAAAATCAAAATATTACGATTGAGCCCATTTACACGGGAAGATTGTTTTGTGCAGTTGAACATTTATTGCAGCAGAATTGTTTTCCACAATCTGCGAAAATCATGCTAATACATAGTGGAGGATTGCAATATATCAATCATTAACATTTCGTTGTTAATAGCTCTGAAAAGCAGAAGAATAATCAGCACTCAATCACGTTAACTTTGTAACGTGAAAAAAATAATCTTAATAAGTCTCTTATATTACTTCTTTGGCGGATCGGTAATTGTCCAAGCGCAACCTAATTTGCGAAGCGATACGGGTCGAATTACGCCCGAGATGTACATAGAAATGTTTAAAGACGCTGCTATTTCTGACATGATGAAAACAGGCGTTCCTTCTAGTATTACCCTCGCACAAGGGATGTACGAATCTGATTATGGAAATAGTCCATTAGCAAAAGGCGCTTTTAATCATTTTGGAATTAAGTGCCATAAAGAGTGGAGTGGAGATACTTACCATAAGGATGATGATGCTCCGAATGAGTGTTTTCGAAAATATGAAAATGTAACCCAATCTTACGATGACCATAGCGACTTTTTGCGTAGCCGTGAACGTTACCATTCCTTGTTTGAATTAGAAATTATAGATTATAAAGGATGGGCGCATGGATTGAAAAAAGCAGGGTACGCAACGAATCCAAGTTACGCGAGCAAAATAATTGGACTCATCGAAAAATATAATTTGAGTGAGTTCGATGCGCAAGGTGTAAAAGTTCCCATTACAGCAGAAAAAGGGGAAACTAAGGCCATACCAATACCAAAGAAAACAGAATCCAAGACCGTAAAAACGATTATCGATCCCAAACCTTCTTCCTTAGATACTAAAACAGTGAATGGTGTCCCTTTTGTCTGCGCCCGTGAGGGCGACACCTGGACAAAAATATCGAGTGAAAATGGAATTGAACTTTGGCAAGTATTAGAATTTAATGATGCGGATAAGAATGATATTTTACAAGTGGGCAATAAAGTTTACATAAAAGCCAAAAAGAATAAATCAACAACGTTTACACATATCCTTCAAGAGGGAGAAACGATGCACGATATCTCTCAACAATATGGTGTAAAACTCCCGAAATTGTATAAGATGAATCAGCTGCAACCAGATGCTAAAGTGGATGCCGGCACTAAGATCTTTCTTAAAAGAGCGATGTTATTCGGTATTGTTTTATAGATCATAATTTTTTTAGTTAACCCTCTCCAAACAACTGTTTTTTGCATTAATAACTTGCCATTTTTTAGTTAACTTAATGAAAGTCTGATAATTCTATTTCTATATTATCAACAAATGTAATTTGCATTTGTAGGAATAGAAATAAAATGCTATTATTGAAATGTCATTGGGAAAGTCCTATTGACCCTTAAAATACCATTGCTTACCAAACAGTCGATGTTTTTTTGTAAGGGTATATTAGCTTTACTTGTTAACTTATATTAAAAACTGTAACGCCCTTGAGTACTATCGCTCGGACATTAGTAATCTTATTGTTTTTAGTGAGCTCATTGCCATCTAAGGCAATAACTTATTATGCGAATATTACTGGAAATTGGAATGCTTTAACAACATGGACAACAGTAGGTTGTGGCTCTTTTATTAATCCCCTAATACTTCCTGGCCCAACCGACGATGTCGTTATATGCGGAAATGCTGACTTAACCTGTAATATTAACACAACGGTAAATAGTATTACTATATCCGGAAGTTGTAAATTGATTAATGCCAGTTTATCCGCTACTAATCGCTCAGTGACTATAGTTAGTAGCTTGAACATTTTATCGGGAGGAGGCTTGGTTCAACAAAGTATTTTAAATCCGGCGACCACCTTATTTGCGGGAGTTGAATTTTTTGATCCTGCGAGTAGTTTTACGGTAACTAATTGGTTTTCGACGGCACTTCCTCTTGTCAGTAATGTATCTTCAAATTTTGGAAATGTATCCTTAAATTATAATACAGGTGCTTCTTGGTGGAACAATCAAGGTTTGGGTGTAACTCGAATAATTCAAGGTAATCTTTCGGTAGGAGCGAATTGCCAAACATTTCTTGACAATTCAATAAGTGCTGTCAATATTATTATTGGCGGAAATTTGCTGGTTGATGGAAAGTTGAGAATAAAGGAAGCGAATTCAGGAACTGTAACATTTAGTGTTGTAGGAAATGGTTTGCTGAATGCGACTGGGCGATTCTCAGGAATAGTAAATGGGGCTAATAATTTTGTTTTTAATATTAATAATTTAACTACTGTTGCAGGAAGTATCTTTAACGGATTACAAGATGGAATTGGAAATGCAACAATAAATGTAAATGGAGTATTTACCTCTGGAGGAGATTTCTATGGAATAAATGCACCTATTATTTTGAATAATGGAGTGCCTACAATAACAATAAAATCACTTTCTTATGCTAATGGAACTTTTATGGCAGCGAATGCTCATAATATTAATGGTCTCGCAACAGTAAATATTCTGGAAAACGCTACAGTGAGCTTCACGGGAGCGTCAAATAAAATTAATTTATTGGGATTAGCTTCTTTAAGTGGAAATAAAACAACTACTCGATTACAGTTTACCGTAGGAGGAAACCTGACTGTTTCTGGAGTTTCAACATGCGAATTTAAAACATCTGAATCCGCCGGTGAGGAGACGATAGTGGTGAATGGTATTTTTACTTCAACATCTGCTAAAACCATTTTCAATGGAAGTTTGGATGAAACGAATGGACATAAGGTGAAAATTACTTTGGGTGGATTATTAACGAGTGGAGGTTCGGTGTGGTTTAGTGAAAATGCATCGGATTCAACTTTCTTAACTGTGAATGGTACTGTACAATTATCGGGTGGTGTTGCTATTCTGAAATCCTCTACAGGTAGAGCATTGTTTACAGTGAATGGTTTATTTACTCAGAATTTAGTGAGTAGCGTATTTTATATGCACGGGTGCAATCAACTTTTACAAACTAGCGCAGCGAATGATACCATTGAATTGACAGTGAATGGAAATTTTGTGCAAAGTGGAGGGATTTTATATTTCGACGATTTTGATTCTCCTGCATTGCAGCAAATTAATATTAACGGTTCTGTATTTACGATTTCCAATTCGGCAAGTATGCAAAGAGCAGGAAGCGGTACTTCGCTTAATTTTTCAAGAATTAATTTTAGGAATCAAGGAACCATTACATATTTTAGAAATTTGAGTCATAATATTCGACAGTGTAAACAGTATGTGAAGTCGGGTTGTACGGTAGATGTTACTGCTGGTCCAATTCAAATAAGTTCTCATAATTCGCCAATGTTAGATATGCTTACGGTTGAGTCGGGTGGGGTTTTATCAGTTGGAACCAATCAGATTTCTTCAGATACTGTTTTCGCATTTACCGGTGTAACCATTGCAAATGGTGGTCGATTGCGACTAGCCAGAACACAAGGATTATTTGATAATACCAATGATCCGGTATTAAGAAAAAGTGGCGGAATGAATTATTTTTTAGGAGCAACAAGTGTTGTTGAGTATAATACAAATACATATGCTCGAGTGTCTGGAATTAATGTTGGCGTTGCTACATTGCCACAGCATAAATATGGAGTTTTGGAAATTAATCATGTCGGTCCATCAAGTACTTGGATAAGCCCAACTTTTTTACCAAATTTTACAAATGCAGTTTATATACGTACTCAACTAGTAATGACTGCTGGTGAATTTAACTTATGTGATGCACCTGGGAATCCGGCAAGTGCAGGGCGTTATGTTTTTATTGAAAATCCATCCCCATCCGCTATTCTACGCACTGGAGGATTTATTCGTAGTGAAGCATTGAATAATTCAGCTCGCATTGTATGGACCATCAACAATGTACTTGGCACTTATGTGGTTCCTTTTGGTTATTCTGCAACGGATTATATTCCCCTTACTTATACATTGAATGCAAGCAATGCAGGAGTTGTTTCTTTTTCGACTTATCATACACCAGCAACAAATTTACCTTGGCCATCTGGCGTTACAAATTTGGCAAGTCATATAGGATTAACTCCTGACAATAGAAATGCAACCGTTGATCGTTTCTGGAGAATAAGTGGAACCGGTGCGAGTCCTTCTTATAATTTAAATTTTACTTATGCGGCGTCGGAGCTACCTGCAATTCCTTTCAATACACCTTTGAGCATGCGTGCTACAGCTTATAACACAACCACCAATGCCTGGATGCCTCTTACTGCTGGTCAAACTTCTTCCCCGTTTAAAGTGAATGTACCTAACGCCACTAAAAATCCTTATTGGGCTTTAGCCTCTAGTTTATCCGTTCTTCCGCTAGAATGGGCCTCTGTAAGTGCAGTTGCACAAGGGAAGGATGTGCGAGTGAATTGGTCTACTTTTACAGAGAAAAACACCGATTTTTTCACAGTGTATAAATCAAGTAATGCCGGTTTTTCTGAAATTGGACAAGTACCTGCATCAGGTAATAGTAATGATTTAAGAAATTATTTTCTTGTAGATGAAAACGCAAGCGCAACAAGTGCATATTACAAAATAAAAGAAACAGATATTAATGGAGATGAGTATTGGTCGGATATAGTTTACTACAAATCACTAAGTACTAGCTCTGATTTAAGTGCATGGTTTAACGTGAACAATTCCATGATGCAAATAATTCTTCCTAAAACTTCTTCCTCAGGGATTATTACAATTTATGATTTAACAGGTCGTTTGCTTTTTGAAAAGAATTCGATGAGTGAAGATTTACTTGTATTTCCTTTAAATCTACCACGAAACAACATTTATTTGCTCCGGTTTTTAAATGAAGAGGGCAGTTACTCAACGAAGTTTTCCATGTAATATAACTAAATGCGACAGCCAAAGACATGTCGCATTTAAATGAAGTGTTAACTTTTATCTTCTTAGACTAAAGGAACCCGTAAATTCATAATATTTTCCTTTTACGCTGTTGATTTTTATCTTATACGTATATAATCCTTCGGGCGATGGATCACCGTTACTCATGTAACCATCCCAAGGTCGGAAGAAGGAATCTGTAGTGTAAATATTTTGTCCCCATCGATTAAAAATTTGCATGTCGAATGAAGTTACATTTAATATAGGAGTTCCATCAAAGAAAACATCGTTCTTACCATCATCATTGGGAGAAAATGCATTCGGAATATAGAATGGAGCTACTTCTAAATTGGTTTCGTATTCATCGTAACAATTTGCAATGTTGTATGCGATGAGTTTGATTTTATTGGTTCCCACTTTATCAAATATATGCGAAGGGTTATCTTCAGATGAACTTTGCCCATCTCCAAAACTCCAACGATAACGAACAGAGTTGATCGAGCTATTACTAAATGATACTTCTGAATTGAAAATACTTACTAATTGTGTCGACTGACTAAATTTCGCTGCTGGAAGTGGAGGCGTAATTACTTCCACTAATTGTGTAGTATCATCCTTACATCCATATGGAGAAGTTACTTGCATGTAAGTCGTATATTCTCCAGGAGCAGCGTAAACATGAGTGGGCGAACGCTCAGTTGAAGTGCCGCCATCACCAAATTTCCAAGAATAAGTAGATCCAGCTTCGTTTATGGATTTGTTTTGGAATTTTATTCTGATTTCTTCACATGTAATATTTAATTCTGGATCGTAAGCCGCAATTGGAATAGGTTGTTCGTTGAAAGTAACTCCTGAGCTTTTTGTACAGCCCTTGTTTGTAGTTACAGTAACAGTATAAATGCCGCCAGTCGTTACGGTAATGGATGGATCTGTACTTCCGTTATTCCAACTGTAAGTTCCTTGTCCAAGTGTAGTACTTAACGTAGTACTCACTCCAGAGCATTTATCAAGATCTCCTGTTATATTTACTAACGGTAATGGATTTACTAAAACACTAAATGAAGCTGATCCCGAACATCCAAATGCATCCGTTACAACAACAGAATAACTACCCGCAGTGTTTACGGTTTGAGTGTTTGTGGAAACTCCTGTTGACCAAAGGTATTGTGAATAATTGCTATTTAAACTTAATACAGTTGATTTACCATCGCAAATTTCATTTTGTCCAGTGATGGACGGAGTCGGATTGAGATGAACCACAACATGCGCAGTAGTAGAATTAACGCAGCCATTTTGATCTGTTACAGTAACTACAAAGGTTCCTGTATTTGCAGCTTGAATACTCGAACTCACACTTCCCGTTGACCAAATATAGGAGTTGAAATTACCTGGATTTAAAACGGCATTGTTGCCGTCACAAAGGTCCGTGTTGGTGGGCAATTGAGGTTGAGGTAACGGGTTTTCAACGACTGTAAAATTAGTATTGCCAATACATCCGTTATTATCAGTAACGGTAAGAATGTAATTTCCTCCAGCAGTGATTAAATTTTGGGCTGTGTTAACACCATTCGACCATTGGTAATTTACATAAGTACCTACTGAATTTAAAGTAACATTATCTCCCGAACAAAAATCTGGATCACCACTGATGGTTGGAGTAGGAAGCACATTAACGATGAGTGCTTGAGATGCAGTACCTGTACATCCATTGGCATTAGTAACTATTACCGAATAAGTGCCAGGCGCATTGGGTTGTATACTTGAACCGGTTGTTCCTGTTGACCAAGAATAAGTCATCCCTATAGTACTTCCAACATCTAAGAAGCCTAGATCGTTTTGACAAACAACGAATGTTCCAGAAATAGTTGGAGTAGGGTTGGTATTTACGGTTACGTTTTGAGTAATGCTGTTTGTACAGCCATTATTATCCGTAACGGTTAATGTATAGATTCCACTTGTATTCGGTTGGATGCTGCTGGAAATAGATCCAGTGGACCATTGATAATTTATACCCGCAGGACCTGCGATTAAGTTCGCAGACAATCCTTGACAAATAGCTGTAATACCAGTAATTTGTGCAGTAGGCAATGTCCAAGCGGTAATATTATAATTGCTGATTCCACTACATCCATTAGCTGCGGTTACGGTTACCGTATAGGCGCCACCGTTAGTAACGTTGAGTTGTTGTCCACTGTTTCCATTCGACCAAGAGTAATTTGTATAGCCCGCGCCCGCGTCGATGGTTGCACTGTTGCTAGTACAGAATCCTAGTGGTCCAGTAATAACTGCATTGGTAAATGGTAAGGAATTAAATAGAACAGTCGTATTGCCTGTACATCCATTAGCATCAGTTACTATAACGCTATAATTTCCAGTAGTAGTTACAGAAATAGTAGATGTGGTAGCACCGTTACTCCAAGCATAAGAATTAAATGATGTGCTTATTCCTAAAGTGGAAGAAAGACCTTGACAAGCACTTAAATTTCCTGTGATAGCAGGAGTAGGATTATTATTTACACTTACTACTTGATTAGCGTTTCCGCTACATCCATTTCCATCGGTTACTGTAACGGTATAGGTGGCTGCAGCACTGGGTTGGATCGAATTATTGGTAGATCCGTTCGACCATAAATAATTCATTCCAGCGGGAGATGCAGTAATGTTTGCATTGGCACCTTGGCAAATGGCAGTCACTCCAGTAATTGAAGGAAGAGGAGGAGTATAAACAGTTATAAGTTGACTAGAACTTCCTGTGCATCCGTTCGCATCCGTTACAGCCACTGAATAAGTAGATCCTAAAGAAACGTTGGTAGTCGATGTAGAAACTCCTGTCGACCAATTATAGTTTGTGTAAGGAAGTGTAGTTGATAATACTGAATTAGAACCTTGGCAAAAAGCAAAAGTTCCTGAAATTACAGGGACAGGACTAGCATTCACAGTTAAGTTAAATGTATTTGTAGCTGTACATCCATTAACATCCGAAACAGTTACGGTATAAGTACCAGTAGTAGTTGTAGAAATGGTAGAAGATGTTTGCCCTCCTGACCAATTATATTGACTGAATGGAACTGTGGTAGATAGGTTTGAACTTAATCCTTGACAAATGGTATTATTTCCTGCAATTGTCACGGATGGATTTGTATTTACAACAACAGTAGTAGAAGTAGGCGCGGGACAAAATCCAGCGGCAGTAGGAATTACTGTATACGTACCACTTGCATTAACCGTGATACTTTGTGTTACAGCACCTGTTGACCATAGTACGCTCGGTGAAGAGGCAGTAAGCGTTACATTGCTTCCTTGACAAAATGTTAAAGGACCAGATGCAGCAATATTAAGTGTTAATCCAGCAAGTAATGTGGTATTAACTGCAAGGGTAGAAGCTACACAATTCCCTCCAAAAGAAACAGTGCATTGATAGGATCCAGCACTAAACACAGTGATGTTTTGTGAGGTAGCACCATTCGACCATAAATAACTAGATCCTGTAGTAGCCGAAAGCACCACGCTATCACCAGGGCAGAAAGAAAGTGGCCCACTTGGTGTTATAGTAGCAAATGAATTAATAAACTGCACATAGATAAGCGCCGAAAAGGCAAAACACAAAGGTGGATTTGCAATCGATGTATAATAAATTCCAGGTTGCGTTACCCATATGGAAGTGGTGGTGTCGCCTGTTGACCACAAGGGTGCACGACATGCATTTACTTCTAATTTAATGGAGTCTCCTTGACAAAAATACAATGTGTCAACGATCTGTGTATATTGTCCTGAAGTTGCAAGTACTGGAATTTCACCTACCGATTGAAATGAATTTCCTTCAAGAAAAACTCCTGAATCAAATGCGCCATCACAAAAATCTTGAACGGCCAATTTAATATGGTACGTTTCACAAGGGCAAACTTGAGTAGCTGCAGTAAGTACTGTTGTCATTCCATCGTATTGAACCGAAGTACCTCCTGTATTGTCTCGGAAATAAGCACAGTTAGTACAAGGTCCCGAGGGGGAAGTCCCTCCAGGAGCTGATCCATTATTAACATTGTTGATTGAAATAGGAATGTTGGTTCCTGGAATTAATGCAATATTTTTCTTCCCAACGATACCTGGTCCATTAATAAAAAATCCAAAAAAGTCATTGCACGCAGTATTCACATAATCATGATATTCTTCAGAGGCCCATACATAGCGAAAACGAACAGAATCAGTAGCAACAGTAAAATCAAACTCAATTACCGCTGCATCTTGTGGATTCGTACCTGTTGGATGTAGACCATTTAAATCAGAATCTGGACCAGAAGGATTATCAGTTCCTGATCCAGTTGAATTATTTGGTCCAATAGCATTTGTAACTCCTCCAGAAGTAATCAATACACCATTACCAATGCCAACATTACAAGCGCCTGCACAGTTAAAACTTCCGCGAGCAGAATTGGTTCCTGTAAAGATGAAATTACTTGCACTTACGCCAGGTCCTAATAAAATATTTTGAACAAGTTGAGTAACTGTTGGTGCAGAATTGACTGTTAATTGTGCTTTAATTTGGCTTGATAGGCAAACTAAAAAAAGAATGGAAGTGCCCGTAATGAGTTTCCTTTTATTCATGAAGGAAGGATTTAGATTTCAAATATAATCTTATTTTTTCGAATAACATAGCCTAGGGCGTTGAGAGAGTTTACGATTACACGATAATTTGACGAAATAGTTTCGTTTGAATGTGAATTGAATCAAAATAAGGGTAGGCTTTTTTTGAAAAAAGAATAAAAAAGGAAAATTTTTAATGAGAAAAAGAGTTAAAAAAGCGGATAAATAAGATATCATTTATGAGTTTATTTATCTTACAATCAATATGTTGAATATAAAACGGAAGTGGAATAAACAAAAAAGCCTATGGATTTCAACCATAGGCTTTATAAATATTGGGTTCAATTAAACAGACTCTGCGAGAATAATCACCTTATTGCTCAGTAATTCAACGACGCCGCCTTTCAGTTCGAAGGTTTCAATACCTGAAGTAGTTTTCACTTTAACGGTACCATTTACCAAGGTAGAAATGATGGCTGCGTGATTCTCGAGCATTTGAAATCGACCATGTGATCCAGGTACCATGATTTCACTCACTTCACCTTCAAATACTTTTTTCTCTGGTGTTATTATTTCAAGATGCATGAATCGGTTTTTTATTCTTTAAATTATTTAGTTTCAGCAATCAATTTCTTTCCTTTTTCGATAGCATCTTCGATGTTTCCAACCAAGTTAAATGCTGCTTCAGGATACTCATCTACTTCACCATTTAAAATCATTTTAAATCCTTTGATGGTCTCTTCGATAGGAACTAAAACCCCTTTCAATCCAGTGAATTGTTCAGCTACGTGGAAAGGTTGAGATAAGAAACGTTGTACACGACGAGCACGATGTACCACCCTTTTATCTTCGTCACTTAACTCATCCATCCCTAAGATGGCAATGATATCTTGTAATTCTTTGTATCGTTGTAAAATTTCTTTTACAGCCTGTGCGGTATCATAATGTTCATCACCTACAACGTCACGAGAAAGAATTCGTGATGTAGAATCCAATGGATCTACCGCTGGATAGATTCCTAACTCCGCAATCTTACGATTCAATACCGTAGTTGCATCCAAGTGACTAAATGTAGTTGCAGGAGCTGGATCAGTCAAGTCATCAGCAGGTACATAAACCGCTTGAACAGAAGTAATCGAACCACGTTTTGTTGAAGTGATACGCTCTTGCATTAATCCCATTTCTGTAGCCAATGTAGGCTGATATCCTACGGCTGATGGCATACGTCCTAATAGGGCAGATACTTCAGATCCAGCTTGTGTAAATCGGAAAATGTTATCAATAAAGAATAGGATATCACGTCCACCACTTTTCTCATCTCCATCACGGAAATATTCAGCAACAGTAAGTCCAGATAAAGCTACACGAGCACGTGCTCCTGGAGGCTCATTCATCTGTCCGAAAACAAGCGTCGCTTGACTTTTTTCTAGTTCTTTCAAATCTACTTTCGACAAATCCCAATCGCCTTGTTCCATGCTATGTTTGAATTCTTCGCCGTATTTGATTACACCCGATTCAATCATCTCACGTAACAAATCGTTTCCTTCACGAGTACGTTCACCTACACCGGCAAATACAGAAAGACCGGCATATCCTTTCGCGATATTATTAATCAATTCCATGATCAATACCGTCTTTCCTACACCTGCACCACCGAACAAACCAATCTTTCCTCCTTTGGAGTAAGGCTCTAATAAGTCGATCACTTTAATACCTGTGAAAAGAACTTCAGCTTCTGTCGATAAATCTTCAAATCTTGGAGCATCACGGTGAATAGAAAGCCCGTTCGAATTGTCAACATCGTTGATTCCATCAATAGCTTCTCCAACAACGTTAAACAGACGCCCTTTGATTTTTTCACCAACCGGCATTTTGATAGCGGAACCAGTACCAACTACTTCCATTCCACGAACTAATCCGTCTGTAGAATCCATCGCAATTGCTCGAACTGTATCTTCACCAATGTGCTGTTGACATTCCAAAATAATTTTCTGACCATTTGGTCGGATGATCTCTAGAGCCTCTAATATGTTTGGGAGTTGAATTCCTTCACCTTCAAAGCTTACATCGATAACGGGACCAATGACTTGAACGATTTTACCTTTATTCATGGTTGGGTATTTGAATTTGAGGGTGCAAAAATAGATAAAAAAGCGCACGCAATGAAGTAAAACCTATTTTTGCTTCAATATATGTTTATCAACATTTTTACGCAATTTTGTTGATAAAAATGGGCTGTAAGCGATGATGCAAATTTATAGAAATATTAACGAATATGTTAAACCTCAATATCCTATCGTTACTGTTGGGACATTTGATGGCGTGCATATCGGTCATAAAATGATCCTCGAGCGTCTTTCCGCCTTGGCTCAAGAGAAGGGTGGAGAGGTCGTTTTGCTCACTTTTTACCCACATCCTCGAAAAGTTTTATTCCAGGATTCAGCTCAATTGGAAATGATCACCTCGTTGGATGATAAAATCGCATTGATGAAACACTTTGGGGTAAATCATATTGTTATTCAGCCATTTACGATTGATTTCTCGAAGATGGAATACGAGGATTTCGTGAAAAATATTTTAGTAGAGAAGTTAGGGGTTAAAACCTTGGTCATCGGTTACGATCACCAGTTTGGTCATCAACGAAAAGGTTCTATGCAAGAACTAGAAAAAATGGCTCCTCAATTGGGATTTGAAGTGGAAGAAATTCCAGAGCAAGATATCGATGCCATTGCGGTAAGTTCCACTCGAATTCGAAATGCGCTCAAGAGAGGAGAAGTGAATATCGCCGCTCATTTATTAGGTTACGATTACCGACTTTCAGGACGAGTAATTAAGGGTAAACAATTGGGGCGTACCCTTGGATTTCCTACTGCAAATATGCAATGCAACGATCCCGATCAATTAGTTCCCGTCAATGGCATTTATGCAGTGATGGTAGAGTGGAAGGGTAAGATGTTGAAAGGTGCGTTGAACATCGGAAATCGTCCCACATTTGATAATGGCGATAGAACCATCGAAGTTCATATTTTGGGTTTTGATGAAGATATTTATGGTGAAGCCATCACGCTGCATTTTAAGAACTACCTCCGACCTGAATTAAAATTTCATTCGGCCGAAGACCTCGTTGCTCAAATGCATAAAGATGTAGAGCAATGTTATGAATTGCTTCGGTAAGGAATAAAACCGATATAAAGTTATTTACAATTCTCTTTTGAATAATTTTTTATTTTTTTCGTTTAGTCTTTATTGTCCTGCTTAACTTCACCATTCATGTTGAACCCAACCATTTCCCTTGTTTTCTTATTCTTCATTCTTGCTATTCAAAGTCAAGGGCAAACTTTGTTAGATTCATTATTACTCAGGCAACAAAAAACATTTAAATCAATCGCTGTAGCATCCGTTCAGCCAGATTCTGTTTTTAAACTCGATTTGAGTAAACAAAAACATAAAGAGGTTCCACAAGAAATTAGAAATTTTAAAAACTTGCAAGTTTTAAAGTTGTCAAGAAATAAATTAAAGGAGATTCCTGAATGGATCGGGGAGTTGAAAAAGTTGCAAGTACTAGATCTAAGTTATAATAAAATAAAATTATTACCCGATTCCATTAGTAATTGTACTGATTTGGTCTATTTGGGATTGAATCGAAATGTGATTGAAACCTTGCCGCATACCATAGGTCGACTGGAATTTTTGGAGGTGATTGAGCTTTGGGACAATGAAATTATTGCACTTCCCGGCGAGATCAAACAGTTGCATAATTTAAAAACGTTGGAGTTAAGAGGGATTTTATTTTCACAGGAAGAACAAGAGCAAATTTATAATTTATTGCCAGAAACAAATGTGTTTTTTTCACCCAGCTGTAATTGTAAAAATTAGTGGTACAGTCTAACGGCTTTTCGAATTGTAATGATAATTTGATAATATTGTTGATCTCATTTAATTCAAATAATGTACGCACCTTCACATTACACTATTAAAGACCAAGAGCAACTTTTATCGTTTATTAAAGAGTTTCCTTTTGCAGTTTTTATTTTGAAGGAAGAAGAATTTCCATTGGCAACACATATTCCCATAGAGGTAGTGATGGAAGGGGATAAACTGTTTTTATACGGACATATTTCTAACCTGAATCCACAAGCTTCTTTTATTGGGAAGGATGGAGTGAAGGCCTTGATGGTTTTTTCTGCTGGTCATTCTTATGTTTCATCTTCTTGGTACAGTCATCCTAATGTTTCTACCTGGAATTATAGAGCAGTACATGTGAGCGGAAATTTAGTTGAACTTTCTTTAGATGAGTTCAAAGCGCATTTGTATCGGATGCAAAATACCTATGAAAAGGGTCAAGAAAAACCTGCACTAGCAGAAAATTTACCCGACGGACTTTTCGAAAAATTTATCAAAGCCATTCGTGGATTTAAAGTTGAAGTGATAAAGATGGAAGGAGCCTGGAAACTCAGTCAAAATAGAAATGAAAAAGATCATAAAGCAATCATTGAAGAATTGCAAAAATCAGATGATGCCGGTGCACAAGAAATTGCGAAAGAAATGAAAAAGAGAAACTGATTTTTTTGTTGTCGGATTATTTTTATCAATTTTTAAAATTGATTTGTGTTAAATATTTCTCAAAACATTTACTGGCTTCTACACCTGCATATTGTCCATAATTAGGAATAATAATGTAATTATTTTTAGTATAAAGTTGAATCGCTTCTGGTTGCTTTTCTCCGGTTTCCAAAATGCATTTTTTGTATCCTAATTCTGTTGCCCATTGTTCAAGTTCCTTTAAAACGAATGTGGCAATTCCTTTCCCTCGATTTTTTAGTGGAACAAACATTCGTTTCACTTCCATCGTTTCCTCATTCCATTCCTTGATGGCACCACATCCCACAGCTACTGAATTTTCATAAGCAACCACTACATACTTTATATTATCTGATTTATTATACTGCGCATAAAATGCATGATCTTCACCATCTCTTACTTTTAATTCGAGATCAAGTTCTCGAACCAATAGTTGAAAGTCGGTGTCGCTGGAATCGGTTCTGTATAATTTGAACATGATAAAGATTACATTTTTATTGAGTAAGGAAGAATTGATAACAACAAGTTACAAATGTATATTGCAAATTCGAATTTTTTAATTGAATTTTGATTAGAGAAGGCTTGATTTGATATTTTGCATCTATCTTTATCACCATATATTATAGTATTGGATCAAGACAAAACGTTATCGCCAGGTCGACTAGCCTGGGTAAAACTAAAGCATCATAAATCGGCCATGTTCGGTTTGACGGTGATTTGCCTTTCTATTTTTGTTGCCGTGTTTTGTTATGTATTGGTTCCCGATAATAGTCCTGATTCTAACTCAATGAATTTACAAGTGAGTTTGCAACCCCCAGGAACAGCTATTTCTTTTTTAAAAATTCCACGACAAAACGATCAGGAAAAATCCTTGTTGAGTAAATGGATGGGCGGAAATCCATCTACCCATAATCTCATTCCTTTATATGACTGGAAAATGCAACGCGATTCTCTTTTTTATAGAGAATATGCTGGCGATTATGCTAGTCCGGGTGAACCTGGTGTGGTGTCCTTAGCCAATTTGAAAGAAGAGGAGAATGCCAGCGCCAATACTAATAAGACGACTTCCGCTGATCAGTTCATCTCGAAAAAAACTTTTTATTTAGGAACCGATCGTTTTGGTCGGGACTTGTTAAGCCGACTCATGGTAGCCACGCGAGTATCTTTATCGGTGGGATTAATTGCAGTTGTTATCTCTCTATTTATTGGGATAGGGCTTGGTTCCTTAGCTGGATTTTACCGTGGATGGGTCGATAAAATTATTTTGTGGTTCATTAATGTGATCTGGTCAATTCCGACTTTATTGTTAGTAGTTGCCATCACCATGGCATTAGGAAAAGGCTTTATTCAAGTGTTCATTGCGGTTGGACTCACCATGTGGGTGGAGGTAGCTCGATTGGTTCGCGGACAGTTTTTTTCTTTGCGTGAACAGCAATATGTAGAAGCGGGAAGGGCTTTAGGATTTAATGATAGTCGAATTATTCTCCGGCATATTCTTCCTAATATTATTGGACCGGTCATCGTAATTGCCGCTTCTAATTTCGCTTCTGCCATTTTACTGGAAGCGGGTTTAAGTTTTTTAGGGATGGGCGCACAACCACCCACACCCAGTTGGGGAATGATGATCAAAGAAAACTATTCCTATATTGTAGTCGATGCCGCGTGGCTAGCCATTTTTCCTGGAGTAGCCATCGCATTAATGGTGCTCTCATTTACTTTATTGGGGAATGGATTGAGGGATGCTTTCGATACTCGAAGCACATAGAAAATCATAATTCAGTAGACCCGGAGAACACATTTCACTTTGAAATTTATCCTCAAGAAAATAGAGTCCATAAAAAAAGGCTACCTCATTGAGATAGCCTTTTCTATACTTTTCTTAAGGATTAAGAAAGGTGCTTATTAACAAGCTTAGTCATTTCAAACATTGAAACTTGACCTCTTCCTCCGAAAACAACTTTCAATTTATCATCAGCATTAATCATACGACGATTTTTCTTGTCTTGTAAGTTGTTCTTTTTAATGTAACCCCAGATTTTTTTAACTACTTCAGTACGTGGAACTGCTCCAGCACCAATAACCGCAGCCAATGAAGAGCTTGGAGTCATTGCTTTCATGAAAGCAGCATTAGGAGTACGTTTTACTTTTGCTTTTTTAGGAGCAGCAGCTTTCTTCGCAGCTTTCTTAGGAGCAGCTTTTTTCGCAGCAGCTTTCTTAGGAGCAGCAGCTTTCTTAGCGGCTTTCTTAGGAGCAGCTTTTTTCGCAGCTTTCTTAGGAGCAGCAGCTTTCTTTGCAGCTTTCTTAGGAGCAGCTTTCTTTGCAGCTTTCTTAGGAGCAGCAGCTTTTTTCGCAGCTTTTTTAGGAGCAGCTTTCTTTGTAGCCTTCTTAGCAGGTTTTGCTTTTTTAGTTGCCATTGTTTTTTATTTGTTTAATGATATTGAATTATGCTAATTTATCTCAGTAATAATTTCATAGAGCGGATTTCCTAATAATTTATTAACAATGCAGGAGTGCGAAATTGTTAGTTTCAGAGGGGGCTCAGAGGGGAAATTATTTTCTTATTTTTTTTGATTTTTTTTACGAGATAAAAAAGTATTTTTTCAGAGGAGAAATGATTAATTTTTATGATGACGTAATAATACCATCCACGCCTCGTGTGTATCCCCTTTTTCGAGTAAGTGATGGGCTGCGAGGTGTACCGCCATTGTTAAATTCTCTCTATCGCCTTGCAGTGTGTCGAAGAATTTTTTCACATCTTCTCGGTTTGAATATGTAAAAATATCCTCTGCAGAAGGTATGATTTCGGTATTTCCAAGCAGTCCCAAATCGTTTCCGGTAAGAATTTTACTCGTTCTGATAGGTTCTGGAAGTGCATCGACACCGATCCCCAAAGTGGTTAGTGGCTTGGTAACGACAAATAATCCTTTGGCAGTTCTGCTGTACCAATTCCCACCTAAACGTGCAACCTGATCGATCTTAAATGGGTCGATGGCTCCCTTTTCATCCAACACATCTTCTCGAATATGCATCAAAACAATCTCGCAAATAACCAACATGGCCGCACCGCCTCGGGTTCCAGTTTCGATAATTTGTTTGACTTTGCATTCCATCTGTGCCGGCGATTCAAGTACACGTGGAGGTTTGACCAGCACTGAATTTTGCATGGTGAATCCCGATTTTACAAACTCATTCACGCCTTTTGGATACTCCGTGCTTGCAAGCGACATCTGCTGTACCATGTCGTAACTTACTATATTTATTACTACCTCATCAATCTCACGAACATTATCGAGCGTGTTTTTAGTGGCACCATCACGTCCGCGTAAGGCTGGACTAAATATCAAAGTCGCCGGATTAGATCCAAAGGCATTGAAAAAACTAAACGGACTTAAGTTCACATTTCCGCTTTTATCGATCGTGCTTGCAAAAGCTATCGGTCGGGGAGCCACCGCGCCCAACAGGTAAGCGTGCATTTCCTGGGTCTTAATTTCAGCGGGATTTACAGTTCTAAATGACATAATTTCTTAATAGATTGATTTTAGGATGCTAAATTCAGAAAGTATCCGGTATAATCATGCCTTTATTGCTAAAAAGATTGTTATTTTTGCCCTCCGATTGGAAGGAACGCGGATTATGGTGTGTTCTGAATCGATTGGGATGTTCTTTGTCTTCATTATTGAAATCGCGCATGTGGCGTAATTGGTAGCCGCGCCAGACTTAGGATCTGGTGCCTCACGGCGTGGGGGTTCGAGTCCCTCCATGCGCACGATTAGCTCCGATCTTAGGGTCGGAGCTATCATTAATGATTAGCAGGAACCCTGCTTCTATTATAATATATAGAATTTTCTAACATGACATCCACTTTGTCACCATGAGATGGAATGTTAGGTTTATCAATTAGTAACTCCATTTAATACTATGAATATTTTACAAGAGAACATCGATACACTAAATGCAGTGTTGAAGGTGCAGTTAACGCCTGAAGATTATAAGCCGCAGGTGGATGATGCCATCCGTAAATATAAGAAAAAAGCTTCGATGCCTGGTTTTCGTCCAGGTCATGTGCCCGAGAATTTGGTGCGCAAGATGTACGGTAAATCGCTTTTGGTAGATGAGCTGAATCGTATCGTTGCCGATTCTGTCGATAAATTTATTGCCGAGAATAAGCTCAACGTACTGGGAAATCCAATGCCAAAGCCCGATAACGATTTTGAAATGAATTGGGACAAACCCGAAAATTTTGAATTTGCCTTCGACTTAGCATTGGCTCCAGAAGTGAATTTGTCTTTACCCACTGCTCATACTTTTACTGCCTATGATGTGCAAGTGCAAGAGAAATCCATCGATGAAGAAATCGACAAACTAGCACGCCGCTTTGGAAATTATACAAGCCCTGAAGTTACCGACGC
>CAIXTT010000292.1 GCA_903922455.1 uncultured Bacteroidota bacterium
AATAGTATTTGCTGCCTGAGGTTCTCGATGGCAGCAGTTTGTTGACCGCGAGTTTCCTCAGCCAACGTGCGAGTTGACCGCGAGTTCCCTCGGTCAACATTAAATAAAATAAATTAGAATAGTATTTGCTGCCTGAGGTTCTCGATGGCAGCAGTTTGTTGACCGCGAGTTCCCTCGGTCAACATATAAAAAACAAAGTTGCCTGAGGCTCTCGAAGTGTTGCCTGAGGCTCTCGAAGGCAACTACTTCACATTATTTTTCTCCACCACTTCATCAGCAGTGCGAACAAAATAAATTAACCAGGTGATAGCGCCTAAGAATTTTATAGCGTCTTCCAAAAAAGTATCTTTTTCTATGGGCAAAGGAAGAATATCAATAATGGTTGATAGTCCAAGTAAGAAGAAAGAAATTCCTAAAACAATAAAATCAGAATTCAATAATTGCCTTCTAAAACGAATAAAATAAATCATGTAAATATTGAGGTACGTGAGATACACCATATTTTCAGAAATACTTAAATACTTCGGGAAAACTAATTCGTGCAATTGAAACAAATCATCAAAGGTCATCAACATGGTGATTAAGCCGCTAAAAATTAAAAACTCTTGTGCTCGCTTATCCGTTTTACCATCTGTACGCCAAGCCGCATAAAAGCAGATTGTGAATGCTGCGCTCCATATCATAATTCCAACATTCGAAAAGAAACCAACATAAAATGGTGCATTGAATTGCGCATTGGGATCTTGCGTAAAATTATCCAGTTCAATATCCTTATTGATACTTACAAAGATGGAAATAAGCAAGGTCAACGTAGCGACAATCCACGAAATGAGTAGTACCGGAGTTACTTTTCTAAACTGTGAACTAATACTTCGCATCTTCCTTTCCCTTCCTTTTTTACTCTCCTAGAATTTGACTTTTCTGCAAATTAAATTCTTCATCCGTCAATAATCCTTTATCTCTCAAAGATCCAAGTTTCTGAATGCGATCCAATTTGTGATCGAAACTTTCATCTTTACTTACCTTCACATTTGATTTACTTGATACTTCATCATCCTCTCTTTCGCCATCACTTTTCTTTTTCATAAACATCCACAATAATGCAATCAATAAAAATATTCCCACACCTAGATTAAAAATAAAAAGTATGGAGTTGGTATGATTTGATTGTAACGTATCACCTTGCGCATCCTTTAAAGATTCTTGAAGGGTTGCATTTTCGGCACTAACCTCTTGCAAAGCAGAAATACTAGAATCCATTCGCTCCTTTTGCGATTGCATTATTTGCTTCAGTGAATCTTGTTGCACTAAAATATAATCAACATAAGAAGAGAGGCTATCTATTAGCATCGCTCTGCGATCCAAAATTTGCACAACGGGTTTCTTGATAACAGCTCCAATTTGCGTTGAATTGGTAGACTGAGCAGAAACCATCCCACTTAAAAGGATACACCCTGCTATCAACACATAATTTCTAACTAATAGGTTCGTCGAATGATTCATTCGTGGGAATTTCATATTTCAGTTGGTTAAACTACAAAAATCTTTGGCAAAAGTAATCCATGGAGCAAGAGAATTATAAAAATTAATGTAATTTTGAAAGAGCTTGTAAACAATCAGAATATTCAACTGTTAATCATAGATAGAAAGCGACTCATTAATTCGCATTTGATTGTTATTCAGTATCTCCCAGAAAAAATGACCAAGACCCGACAGAAATTAATAAGCTTACTTGCCCCCCTTTTTTCAAATCTAAAGGAGGTAGGTTTTAGTATGCTCTTCTTAATTGTTGTGAGTAACGGGAATGCTCAAAGCCAATTTTGGTTCGGAAATATTCATTCACATTCCGAATATTCGGATGGAAATATGGCAAATGATCCAAACTATTTAACTGCAAAATCGTGTTTTGAATACGTACAACAGAAAGCACTGAATGTAAATTTTTGGGGAATTTCGGATCATAATCATTCGGGAGGAGGTATGCAGCGACCCGATTATCACAAAGGAATTGCAGAAGCTGATTCATCAAATTTAGATGGGATTTTTCCTACCATGTACGGAATGGAATGGGGAATCATCAGTACGGGTGGACATGTAGTCATTTATGGAATTGATAGTTTGATCGGATGGGAATCGGGAAACTACGATATTTTTAATGCACAGTCGGATTACAATTCATTATTCAACATGGTCGCTGCAAGAGGAGACAGCGCGTTTGCATACCTCGCTCATATGGAATCAACAGATTTTGGCGGAATTCAAAATATCCCCTACAATGCACTTTGGGATTCGGCCATTGTTGGATTAGCTTTAAAGAGCGGACCTGCTTTCTCGACGGATACTACGTATAATGATTTACCTTCTTACACGAACTTATCACGTTATCTTGATTTATTAAAAGTAGGATATCATGTTGCTCCTGGCTTTGATCACGACAATCACAATATTAATTTTGGCAGATCACATACGGGCAGAACGGTAGTAATTACGGATAGCCTTAACCGTAAGTCGATCATGCAAGCTTTTCGAAGACATAGTTTTTATGCTTCCGATGATTGGAATGCAAAAATTTATTTTTCAGT
>CAIXTT010000293.1 GCA_903922455.1 uncultured Bacteroidota bacterium
AACGGAGGCTCATTTTTTTTAACTATTTTTGTAAAACACAAGCGGAGGTGGCGAAATTGGTAGACGCACTACCTTGAGGTGGTAGCGCTCATAAACCGGGCGTGGGAGTTCGAGTCTCCTCTTCCGCACAAAGCCTATTCAACAAAGTTGAATAGGCTTTTGTTTAACCGAACGCGTCAAGAACTTGTTCTTGAAAGCGTGAGGATAAACAAAAGCAAAAAATCACGTGAAACGTTATTTTTTAAAAGGCTTTGAGTACGCACCCACTCGGAGTCAAGCGAACGAAGTGAGCTAATCTCCGAGGAGCACAAAGCAAATGAAATTTGGCTTTGCGTACGCACCCACTCGGAGTCAAGCGAACGAAGTGAGCTAATCTCCGAGGCGAACAAAGCAAATGAAATTTGGCTTTGCGTACGCCACGAGTTTTCCTTATTTGTTTCCCTCTTTTTTTGCATCTTTGTAATCAGTAAAAAATCACTTATGTCAAATTACACCGTTTCCTGCCCCAAATGCTACCATAGCTTTGAGCCTACTGATGCTATCCGTGAGGAAGTGGAAAAAGAATTGAGGGGTAAAATGACCGATTGGCAAAAAAAGAAAGAGGAAGAAACCAATCAACTATTGGCGGATCAAAAATTAAAAATCGAAAATGAATTATCTGAACAATTAAAAAAGAGCTTAGCAGAACAATACGAACACAGATTAAAACTTGCACAGGAAGGACAGGATAACATGGGAAAGCAAGTAAAAGAATTCCAAGAAAAGGAGTTGGCTTTTTTGAAAGAAGTACAAGCCATGCAAACCAAGGAAGCGGAACTTGAAATTGAACTACAACGAAAATTAAATACAGAAAGAGAAAGCTTAAAAGCACAAATTCAAAAAGAAGAAGCGGAACGCTTATCATTAAAAGACCAAGAACATTCGCTTAAAGTAAAAGAACTTGAAAAGAAATTAGAGGACCAACAAAAGCTAGCAGATGAAATGCGCCGAAAAGCAGAACAAGGCAGTATGCAAATGCAAGGCGAAGTTCAAGAATTATTATTAGAAGAATTATTAAAATCAAGTTTCCCCTTTGACCAGATTTCAGAAGTAGGCAAAGGAGTTCGTGGCGCTGATTGTATTCAAACCGTTAGAAATAATTTAGGCCAGGAAGCTGGAAAAATAATTTATGAAAGTAAACGTACTACTGCTTTTTCTCAAGAATGGATTGAAAAGCTTAAAGCGGACATGCGAAGCCAAGGGGCCGACATTGCTGTGATAGTAACACAAACCTTTCCAAAAGATATGGATCGTTTCGGTGAAAAAGACGGTGTATATATCTGTTCCTTCCAGGAAGTAAAAAGTGTTGCCCTCCTATTAAGAAACGCTATTTTAAAAATATACGATACCAAAAAGAATCAGGTGAACAAGGGTGATAAAATGAGCTTATTATATGACTACCTCACTGGCAATGAATTTGGCGAACAATGGAAAGCGGTGGGTGAAGGCTTTAGACAAATGAGACAAAGCATACAAAGAGAACGTGATGCAATGGAAAAGCTTTGGAAGTCCCGTGAAAAACAATTAGAAAAAGTTTTATTAAACGCGATGCATATCAAAGGATCTATCGAAGGCATTGCAGGTGCAGAC